>CAYPYA010000063.1:0-8211 GCA_964414775.1 uncultured Ruminococcus sp.
GCTTTCTTTGCCTCGGCGGGGGTCATGACGCGCTTTTGGTCTCCGACCTCTCCGTCGGCAAAACGCACGCCGGGTGTGACCGTCAAAAACTGCTTCCCGCAGACGGCATGTACGCCTTCCGCCTCCAGCGGAGAGCAAACCACGCCGTCCAGCCCCGCTTTTTGCGCGTTGTGCGCATAATGCAGGACGATCTCCTGTATGGACTTGTAGATCCACAGATCCCGTTGCAGAGTTTCCTGATCGATCGAGGTCAGCTGCGTCACCGCGATCAGCAGCGGACGCGTTCCGTCGGGACGGGTCAGACCCTCCAGCGCCGCCTGCATCATACCCGTCGTTCCCGCCGCGTGCAGGTTACACAGATCCACATCCAGATTCGACAGCACCCGCATGGTCTTTTTCACCGTGTTGGGGATGTCGTGCAGCTTGAGGTCCAGAAAAATACGGTGTCCCCGTTTCTTGATCTCCCGCACGATCTGCGGTCCTTCCGCGTAAAACAGCTCCATGCCGATCTTGACAAACGGCTTGCGATCGGTCGGAAACCGATCCAAAAACGAGAAAACCTGCTCCTTGCCCGCGAAATCGCAGGCGACGATCACATCTTTACCCATGATGCGCAACTCCTATACAATCTTTTAAGCATGAAATTCCAAACGCTTCCATCGTTTCGGGAAGTGTTTGCACGATATCGCGGCAGACGAACGGATCGGTCAGATTCGCCGCGCCGATCTCCACGGCGCTCGCCCCCGCCATCATCATTTCCAGAACGTCCCTTGCA
This sequence comes from uncultured Ruminococcus sp., assembly GCA_964414775.1. GTDB lineage: Bacteria > Bacillota > Clostridia > Oscillospirales > CAG-382 > Coliplasma. The sequence goes on from CAYPYA010000063.1 coordinate 776, forward strand.
CTGCAAACGCCGCCCATGCCGATGATCGGAATGCCGACCGCCTCATAAACCTGATACACCATACGCAGCGCAAGCGGGAAGATACCGCTTCCGGAATACCCGCCCATGCGGTTGGCAAGCACGGGACGGCGGGTTTTCAGGTCGATGCGCATACCCAGAACGGTATTGATCAGGCAGATGCCGTCCGCTCCCGCCTGTTCGCACGCCTTTGCGATCGAAACGATATCCGTGACGTTCGGGCTCAATTTGATGTAAACGGGCTTGCTTGTGACCGCCTTGACCGCGCGCGTCACCGAAGCGGCGGCTTCCGGCGTCGTGCCGAAGCTCATCCCGCCGTGCCGTACATTGGGACAGCTGATATTGACCTCCAGCAGTCCGACCTGCTCCTGCTTGCCCAACGCCTCGCAGACGGTCACGTATTCCTCGACCGAAAAGCCGCCGACATTGGCGATGACCTTTTTGTGAAAGAAGGTCGCAAGCTCCGGCAATTCCTTTTCCAGCACATGCGCAAGACCCGGATTTTGCAGTCCGACGGAATTGAGCATGCCCGCTTTACATTCCGCAATGCGCGGCGTCGGGTTGCCGAACCGCTCCTGCAGGGTCGTCCCCTTGAACGAGAACGTCCCCAGACAGTTGATATCATACAGCCCGGCGAACTCTTTGCCGTACCCGAACGTTCCGCTGGCGGGAATGACGGGGTTATCCAGCGTCCAGCCGGACAGGGTCACTTTTGTATCTGTCATGTTGATGACTATACCTTTCCTAATTTAGCATGAAAGCTTTTGTGCGGTTCGCCGTAGGCGAATGCCAGTCGCGGTTTGACTGGCAAGACACAAAACTTTCAGTCTGAAAAATTTATTTTTCAGACTTTTATTCCCAAAGAAGCTCTTCCCGCTCGAACACGGGTCCGTCGGCACAGACACGCTTGCCGCCACCGCGGGTCATCAGACTGCAGCCCATGCAAGCGCCGAAGCCGCAGCCCATGCGTTCCTCAAAGCTGAACTGCCCGCTTCCGTGCGCAACCTTCTGCACCGCGCGGAACATGGGCATCGGTCCGCAGGTGTAGAAATAGCTGTACGAGCGATCCCTTAAAAGGTCGGTCACGAACCCCTTACTCCCATGGCTTCCGTCCGCCGTCGCGACGGCGACCTCCACGCCAAGCGCGCGGAACTCCTGTTCCAGCAAAACGTCCGCAGCGCTCTGGAAGCCCAACAGCACGCTCGGATGCTTACCTTCCCTGCACAGCGCCCTGCAAAGCCCGTACAGCGGCGGCGTTCCGACCCCACCGCCGATCAGGACCGGCGTGTCTCCGCTTTTTGCCGTATCAAACCCGTTGCCAAGCCCCGACAGGGTGTCGATCACGCTGCCGACCTGCATACCTTCCATCGCCGCCGTTCCCTCTCCGACGATGCGATACAGCACCGTGACCGTTTCCCCGTCACAGTCGCAAACCGAGATCGGGCGGCGCAAAGTGAACCCCGGAAGCTTGAACTGTAAGAACTGCCCCGGCGCGACGATCGCGGACGTATCTCCCGCAAGCACCATGCGGCAAACGCCGCGCGCGACGGGAACGTTCTCTTTCACGGTCAGAAATACCTGTTTCATCTGCTCTTTCCCTTTACGAATCAATGGTGGAAATTTCCATGGTGATCTCTTCCAGCACATCCAACAGCACGCGGACCGTATCCAGCGCCGTGAAAATCGTCACGCCGTTTTCCACCGCACAGCGGCGGATCTCCACGCCGTCGGTCACGGACGAGCCGTCGGAGCTGTAATCCCGCGTATTGATGACGTAATTGACGTAGCCCTGACGGATGGAATCGAAAATCTCCTCGCTGCCCTGGCTGATCTTTTTCTTCACGCGGGTGCGGATGTGGTTCTTTTTCAAAAAGTCCGCCGTCCCCTGTGTCGCTTCGATATTGAAGCCCATGTTGTAGAACCGCCGAATCAGCGGAAGCGCTTCCTCCTTGTCGCGGTCGGCAACGGTGACAAACAGCGTCCCGTAGTTCACCACCTGCATGCCCGACGCCTGCAGCGCCTTGTACAGAGCGCGGTTGAGCTTTTTGTCGTACCCGATGGCTTCTCCCGTGGATTTCATTTCGGGAGACAGGTACACGTCCATGCCCCGCAGCTTGGAGAAAGAGAACGCGGGCACCTTGACATACCATTTGTCCTTGTCCCCCGGATAGATCTCGGTCAGCCCCTGCTCTTTCAGGGATCTTCCCAAAATCACCAGCGTTCCGATGTCCGCCAGACAGTAGCCCGTCGCCTTGGACAGGAACGGAACGGTGCGGGAGGAACGCGGGTTGACCTCGATGATGAACACCCGATCCTGCCGATCCACGATGAACTGGATATTGAACAGCCCGACGATGCCGATGCCGATACCGAGCTTTTCCGTATAGGACAAGATCGTATCCCGCACGTTCTGCGAAAGCGTGAACGCGGGGTAAACGCTGATCGAATCGCCGGAATGCACGCCCGTGCGCTCGACCAATTCCATGATCCCCGGCACAAACACCCGCTCCCCGTCGCAGACCGCGTCCACCTCGACCTCTCTGCCGACGATGTATTTATCCACCAGAACCGGTCTGTCCTCGTCGATCTCCACGGCGGTTTTCAGGTAATGCCGCAATTGCTGTTCGTTCGCCACGATCTGCATGGCTCTGCCGCCCAAAACGAACGACGGACGCACCAAAACGGGATATCCGATCTCCGAAGCGGCGGCGACGCCGTCCTCCACGCAGGTGACCGCCTTCCCTTTCGGCTGCGGGATCCCCAGCGTATGCAGCACCTTCTCAAACGCGTCGCGGTTTTCGGCGCGGTCGATCGCGTCGCAGTCCGTTCCGATCAACGGAACGCCCCGCTTGCGCAGCGGCTCGGCAAGATTGATCGCCGTCTGACCGCCCAGCGAGGTGATCACCCCGTAGGGCTGTTCCAATTCGATGATGTTGCACACGTCCTCTACGGTCAGCGGCTCAAAATAGAGCTTGTCCGAGCAGGTGTAGTCGGTCGAAACGGTTTCGGGATTGTTGTTGATGATGATTGCCTCGTAGCCGTTCTGCTTGATGGTCATCACGGCGTGAACGGTGGAGTAGTCGAATTCCACCCCCTGCCCGATGCGGATCGGTCCCGAACCCAGCACGATGATCTTTCGGTTCTTTGTTACGACCGATTCGTTTTCCTCGGCATAGGTAGAGTAGAAATACGGGATATACGAATCGAATTCGGACGCGCAGGTATCGATCATCTTGTAGACCGGGAACAGTCCGTTCTTTTTGCGGAACTGCCAGACCGTATCCTCGTCCGTCTGCCAGAGGTCCGCGACCGCGCGGTCACAAAAGCCGTACATCTTGGCTTGACGCAAAGTCGGCAGGTCGAACGGGCAAGCGGCGATCTCCCGCTCCAGGCGGACGATATGCCAAAGCTTTTCCATGAACAGCAGGTCGATCTGTGTGATCTCGCAAAGCGTTTCCGCGTCCACCCCGCGCCGCAGCAGCTCGGCAAGGGCAAAGAATCGGTCGTCGGTCGCGTCCGCGATGTAGGTCAGCATCTGTTCGGTTTGCATCCCGTCGAACTTCTTCATATGCAGATGGTACACGCCGATCTCCAAAGAGCGCACCGCCTTGAGCAGGCTCTCCTCCACGTTCCGCCCGATGCTCATGACCTCGCCCGTGGCTTTCATCTGGGTGGACAAATGATTGTTCGCGTCCGCAAACTTGTCGAACGGGAACCTCGGCATTTTCGTCACCACATAGTCCAGCGTCGGTTCAAACGCGGCGGGCGTGTTGGCGATTTGGATCTCATCCAGCGTCATGCCGACGGCGATCTTCGCCGAAACGCGTGCGATTGGGTAGCCGCTCGCCTTGCTCGCCAGCGCCGACGAACGCGAAACGCGGGGATTGACCTCAATGACATAGTAACGGAACGACTGCGGGTCGAGCGCAAACTGTACGTTGCACCCGCCCTCGATCTTCAGCGCACGGATGATGCGCAGAGCGCTGTCGCGCAGCAGATGGTATTCCTTATTCGTCAGCGTCTGACTGGGGCAAACGACCACGGAATCCCCCGTGTGAATGCCCACGGGATCGACGTTTTCCATGTTGCAGATGGTGATGGCGGTATCGTTGGCGTCCCGCATGACCTCGTATTCGATCTCTTTATAGCCCTTGATGCTCTTTTCGACCAGGACCTGATGCACCGGAGAGAGCTTCAGCGCGTTTTTCAGCAGCTCCCGCATCTCCTCCGGATCGTTGGCAAATCCGCCGCCTGTCCCGCCCAGCGTGAACGCGGGGCGCAGCACGACCGGATAGCCGATGCGTTCCGCCGCTTGCATGCCCTGCTCCATGCTTTCCGCGATCTCCGACGGGCAGATCGGCTCTCCGATCTCCTCGCAAAGCTGTTTGAACAGCTCCCGATCCTCCGCGCGTTCGATGCTCGCCGAGGAGGTCCCCAGCAGCTCCACCTGACATTCCCGCAGAACGCCCTTCTTTTCCAGCTGCATGGCAAGGTTCAGACCCGTTTGCCCGCCGATACCCGGAACGATCGCGTCCGGACGTTCGTGCCGGATGATCTTCGCAACATATTCCAGCGTCAGCGGCTCCATATAGATCTTATCCGCAATGGCGCGGTCGGTCATGATCGTGGCGGGATTGGAGTTGGCAAGCACCACCTCGTAGCCTTCCTCCTTCAGAGCAAGACACGCCTGCGTGCCCGCGTAATCGAATTCCGCGGCCTGCCCGATGACGATCGGACCGCTTCCGATCACCATGATTTTTTTCAGATCGGTTCTTTTCGGCATACCGTTTGCTCCTTTCCTTACTTCCCGCTCTTCATGGACGAGATAAACCGGTCGAACAGATACGCGCTGTCCTGCGGTCCGGGCGCGCTTTCGGGATGGTACTGAACCGAGAACACGCGGTCCTGTTCGCACCGAACCCCTTCGACGGTCTGATCCAAGAGATTGATATGCGTGATCTCCAGACCCGTTCCCGCGACCGAGTCCGCATCCACCGCGAAGCTGTGGTTCTGCGAGGTGATCTCCACCTTTCCGGTCAGCAGATTCTTGACCGGATGGTTGCCGCCGCGATGCCCGAATTTCAGCTTATACGTCTTTGCGCCGTAGGCAAGCGAGATCATCTGATGCCCTAAGCAGATCCCGAAAATGGGGACTTGTCCGCGCAAAGAACGCACCAGCTCGATGACGGGCTTGACATCCTCGGGGTCTCCCGGTCCGTTGGACAGGAACAGCCCGTCCGGCTTGCGCTCCAGCACCGTCCTTGCATCCGTATTCCACGGAACGACCGTGACGTTACAGCCGCGCGCGTTGAGCGAACGGATGATATTCAGCTTGATGCCGCAGTCCACGGCGACCACGTTGTACAAATGGTCGGGCGTGCGGGAGAACCAGCGCTTGCGGCAGCTGACGCGGCCGACCGCGTCGGTGCGGATCGGCGTTTGCGCAATGCGCTTAAGTCCCTCCTCCACCGTGGTGCTTGCGTCCGTCAGCAGGACGCGGCGGCTTCCCAGATCGCGGATGCTGCGCGTCAGCTTACGGGTATCGATCCCCTGAACGCCGGGGATCCCGTTTTCCTCCAGGATCTCCGAAAGCGTTTTGGTACAGCGGAAATTGGAGGGAGAATCGTTGTACTCGCTGACGATCAGCGCGCCGATACTGGGGATACGGGTCTCAAAATCCTCGTCCGTGATCCCGTAATTGCCGATCAGCGGGTAGGTCATGACCACCGCCTGATCCGTATAGGACGGGTCGGAAACGATCTCCTGATAGCCGACCATGGAGGTATTGAACACGATCTCGCAGACGCGTTCCTCCATCGCGCCGAAACCGTAGCCGAGATAGCAGCTTCCGTCCTCTAAAATGAGTTTTCGGTCAAATATTCTTGCCATGCACAACTTCCTTTCTAACCAAACCGCTTGCCGTTCCAAACGGTGCAGATCCATTTCCCGTAAACCGTCCTGCCGTCAAACGGCGTGCTTGCGCCCTTGGAGTAAAACGTCTGCGGCGATATGCGATAAGGCGTTTCGGTCTCAAACACCGTGTACCCCGCGTCCGACGGGATGCCGAACCGTTTGCGGGGGTTGTCCGACAGCAGAGCGGATAACCTTTCAAGCGGCAGGACGCCCGTTTTCACCAGCTCGGTATACAGCACGGGGAACGCGCATTCCAGTCCCACGACCCCCATCAGACTTTTTTTCAGCCCGCGGCTCTTTTCCTCGGCGGAATGCGGCGCGTGATCCGTCGCGATCATGTCGATCGTGCCGTCCAGCAAGCCCTCCAGCAACGCTTCCCGATCCGCCTTTTCACGTAAAGGCGGATTCATCTTGAACCTGCCGTCCTCCTGCAGATCGTCCTGGCAAAGCACCAGATAGTGCGGGGCGGTCTCGCAGGTGACGTCCACGCCCTCCCGTTTCGCGTTTCGGATCAGTTCGACGCTCTCCTTGGTCGAAATGTGGCAGACATGGTACGCACAGCCGGTCTCCGTTGCCAAGCGCAGGTCGCGCGCGATCTGAGCGTATTCGCTCTCGCTGCAGATCCCGCGATGCCCGTGGGTATGCGCATACGCCCCGTCATGGATATACCCGCCGCGCAAAAGCGTGTTGTCCTCGCAATGTGCGGCGATGATCTTTCCGAGCCTCTTCGCTTCCGTCATCGCCTGCCGCATCATGGATTCGCTCTGCACGCCGCGCCCGTCGTCCGAAAAGGCGATGACGTTGCCTGCCATGCCCGCCATGTCGGACAGGGCTTGTCCCTTTTCCTCGCGCGTGATCGCGCCGTACGGATAGACGGGAATGCAAGCGTCCTTGCGGATGGCTTCCCGTTCGACCTCCAGCGTCTCCGGGCAGTCGGGCACGGGGTTCAGGTTGGGCATGGCGCACACCGCGGTATACCCGCCGTGTGCCGCCGCCAGACTGCCGCTGACCATGCTTTCCTTATAAAAATAACCCGGCTCACGAAAATGCACATGCACATCGCAAAAGCCGGGAAGAACGATATATCGACCAATGGAAACAGGAAAACGACCGCCTTGCTCCGTGAATCGAAACACGGCAGGTTCATACGAACGCACGTCTCTTGTTCTTTTGTTCCCGTCCATCGCCATATGCTCCCTTGATTTTATCTTTACTATTATACCATCCGTTCTTTACCTTGTCAACCCCTTTTCCGCAAGTATCCCGTCAAAACTTTTTTTGAAAGTTTTTTCGCATTTGCTATTGACATCGTAACAATGTTATGATATACTTCGTTCGTAACAATGTTACGCAGGAGGTGATCGGAGTGGAAGCGATAGGACAGGAGGAGCAAACGGAAGAGCTGATCTCCAAAAAAGAGCTGTTGGCGAAGTACGGCATTTCCTACGGCGCACTGTACCGCTGGAAGCGCATGGGGTTGATCCCCGAGGACTGGTTCCTCAAAA
>CAYPYA010000064.1:0-2407 GCA_964414775.1 uncultured Ruminococcus sp.
CATATTGGAGACCAGCATCGTCAAAGCACCCACCAAAAACCCCGTTTCCCCTCCGAATACAACGCCCGCCAGCACGGTCATGGCAAGCACCGGCTTGCATTGCGGGAGCATGAAGAACGCGGCGCGTCCGGCGACGCAAAGTGCGCATAAAACCGCGATGACGACCAATTGACGCGCCTTTGGCTTGCGCCCCTCAAAGACCAGAAAGAACGGAAGCATACATTCGAGTAAGACCGCCAGCGCCGTCAGATAGTATTGCTTGCGGTCGATGCAAACGATGCCGACAAACAGCGTAAGCGGGATCAGAAGAAGGATCACCGCCACCGCCGCCAAAGTCCGCTTGGACAGCTTCTGCTTTTGCTTCGGCGGCGAAACAGCCACGGACGGCTCCGAACGTTTTCCGATCCATACCGCCGTCAGCAGGACAAGCAAAAGCAGTATGCCGTAAAGAACGATCTGCTCCCTGCCGAGCGTGACCAGACCGTTCCCGTCGGTTTTTTCGGTCAGCTTCCCGGTCTTGACGGCGTAAAGGAACGCCGAAAACGCGGCGGAAGCGGAGATCCCCGCGCCGATCTTTCGCCAGAGCGGCAATTTTCTTTTCGGAGCGGCGAGATTTTCCGTGCAGAGCGGTTCGGAATCGTCAACGATTGTCGGATTTGGATATGCATCCTCCGCTTTCCCGCCGATCGCGTCGACGACCTGCCCCGTCGTCACCGCCTGCGGAAGGATCTCCCTTGCGATACGGTTGGCGGACGTGGTGTAGAAGCTGTTGCCGGAGAAAAATTCCGACGGACTCCCCTGCGCCGCGATCAAACCGTCAAAGAACAAAGCGCACCGATCGGCATACTGCGCGCAGAATTCGACGTCATGGCTGACCATGATCACGCATACGCCCGTTCGGCGCAATTCCCCTAAAATCGACGCGAATTCCGTTTTGAACTGCGCGTCCAGCCCCTTGGTCGGCTCGTCCAGCAAGAGGATATCGGGATTTCTCAGCAACAGCTTTGCCAGCGCGGCGCGCTGCTGTTCCCCGCCGGACAGATCGTAGGGATGACGGCGTTCCAAGCCGTTCAGACGGCAGAGCCTCCAAACGCGCGTGAGTGCTTCTTCCCTCTGCTCCTCCGGCAGACCGCTGTCCGAAAGCATGTCCGACACGTCCTCATATACCGTTTTTTTCAAAAACAGCGTCTGCGGGTCCTGCGGCAAAAGGCAGACACGACCGTCCGTTTTCACTTTTCCGCGATAGGGCGTTTTCAGCCCCGCCAGCAGCTTTAACGCGGTGGTCTTCCCCGTTCCGTTGCCGCCCAGAATGCAAAACAGCTCGCCCGCCCGCGCGTCCAGACTGACGTTCTTCAGCACGTCGGGCAGATCCTTTCCGTAGCGGAACCAGACGTCCGAAACGCAGACCCGGACGTCACCCCCGCCGACCGACGCGTTTGCCTTGTCCGTCTGCGCCCGCACGGGATGCTTCGCGGTATAGTCCGTCAGGAAGTTCCGTCCCTCGTTCACCGAAACGGGGCAGTCCGTCCCGCTCTCCACCGAGCCCCAGATCCGCATGGCGGCGGGCATGGCAAGGAACATGGGGTGGCGCTGCGCTTTCAATTGCTTCCCGATCTCCGTCACACTCCCGCAGCAAAGCAGCCGTCCGTTTTGCATCACGGCGGCGCGGGTCGCAAGAGGGAGCGCTTCCTCCAAACGATGCTCTGACAGGATGACGGTCGTTCCCAGCTCGCGGTGAATTCTGTCCAGCGCGGCAAGGAACTCGGACGCGGCGATCGGGTCGAGCTGGCCCGTCGGCTCGTCCAATATCAGAAGCTTGGGCTGCATCACCATGACGGACGCGAGCTGCAGAAGCTGTTTCTGCCCGCCGGAAAGCTCGCTCACATCCCTATGAAACCAATTCTGTATCCCGAAAAAGGACGCCGTTTCCGCCACTCTGCGGCGGATCGTCGGCGTGTCGCAGCCGAGGCTTTCCAATCCGAACGCAAGCTCATGCCAGACCTTGTCGGTCACGGTCTGATGCTCGGGGGATTGCAGGACGAACCCAATCTCCGATACGCTTTTCCGTTCGTCCAATTCCGAAAGCGGGATCCCCTCAAACAGGATCTCTCCGCTTTTTTTGCCGTGCGGCGAAAGTTGCGGCTTGCATTGCCGCAGCAGGGTGGTTTTGCCGCAGCCTGACTGCCCGCAAAGCACAAAAAACTCTCCGGAACGCACCGACAGCGACACCCCGTCGACCGCTTTCTTATCCGCGTTCGGGTAGGAAAAGGTCAGATCTTTGAGCGTAAGGATCTCCATGTTCTGTCCTCCTTTCCATCCAGCACGCACGGCGTCAGGCACAGCGCAAAATAGACCGTTTCAAAGCCGATTGTCATCGGCTCGGCAAGTCTCCCTCCGAGAGCGGGAA
>CAYPYA010000065.1:0-4030 GCA_964414775.1 uncultured Ruminococcus sp.
CAAAGCTTTTGAAGGGAGTCATGACGTATGCAATGGCTGTCTGACCATCTTGCGACGATCCTGATCTGTGCCGCGCTGATCGCGGTAGTGGCTCTGATCCTGCGCAATCTGATCCGCGCACACAGGAGCGGGAAGTCCTCCTGCGGTGGTGACTGCGCACATTGCGGCGGCGGCTGTGCGCACGGCGGTTCATCCCGTCCCGTTCCGGGGCGTCAAACGGTCACGCTGACCCTGCACGTCGACGGGATGCGGTGCGGGATGTGCGAAGCGCATCTGTGCGACACGCTGCGTCAGCTCTTTTCGGTGCGCTCCGTCAAGGCTTCCTACAAAACGGGAACGGTTCTCCTGCGCGCGCAACGGGATATTTCCGATTCCGACCTGCACGCCGCCATCGACGGCACGGGGTACACCCTGCTGTCCGTTACGCGGAAATAGGACGAAAACTCTTTTGCGAGGGGGTGCTTTTAGAGAAAAGCCCCCCTCACACTCCCCCCGAAAATCTCATTTTGCCCGACGGGAATTCCCGTCGGGCGATTTTTTCCGAAATTGCGAAAAACCTCTTTTCTTTTTGCGAAAAATATGATACAATGAAACGATACAAACGTTTGTTCGAAATGTTCACACAGGAAAGGAACGGGGAACGCGGCAATGGACGGTTTTCAACTGGTATCGAAATACAAGCCCACGGGCGATCAGCCGGAAGCGATCGCAAAGCTGACCGAGGGGATCCTGCGGGGCGACCGTGACCAGACGCTGTTGGGCGTGACAGGTTCGGGCAAGACATTCACCATGGCGAACCTCATCGCCAACGTCAACCGTCCGACGCTCGTTCTGGCGCATAACAAGACGCTTGCCGCCCAGCTTTGCGGCGAATTCAAGGAGTTTTTCCCGCATAACGCGGTGGAATTCTTTGTTTCCTACTATGACTACTATCAGCCGGAGGCGTACGTTCCCGGTAAGGATATCTACATCGAAAAGGACAGCTCGGTCAACGACGAGATCGACAAGCTGCGCCATTCCGCCACCAGCGCGCTTTTGGAGCGCAGGGACGTGATCGTCGTGTCCTCCGTGTCCTGCATCTATTCGCTGGGCGACCCCGAGGAGTACCGCAGTCAGCAGCTTTCGCTGCGGCCGGGTATGCAGATCAGTCGGGACGAGGTGATCCGCCGTCTGGTCTCCATGCAGTACACGCGAAGCGATATCGACTTTGCCCGCGACAACTTCCGCGTCCGCGGGGACGTTCTGGAGATCTTCCCGTCCAATACCAATACGGACGCGCTCCGTGTGGAGTTTTTCGGGGACGAGATCGACCGCATCAGCGTGATACAGGTCACGACGGGGGAGATCACCGCGCGGCTTTCCCATACCGTCGTCTACCCCGCGTCCCACTATGTGACCAGCAGCGAAAGGCGGGAAAAGGCGATCGAGGAGATCCTTGCCGAGCTGAACGAGCGCATCAAATTTTTCGAAAAGCAGGGCAAATGGGTCGAAGCGCAGCGCATCAAGGAGCGGGTGCTGTTCGACGTGGAGCAATTGCGGGAGATCGGCTTTTGCAGCGGGGTGGAGAACTATTCCCGCGTTCTGGCGGGCAGAGCGCCGGGCAGCCGTCCGTTCACCCTGTTAGACTTCTTCCCCAAGGACTTCCTGTTCCTGATCGACGAATCGCACGTCACCGTCCCGCAGGTGCGCGGCATGTCGGGCGGGGATTACGCACGCAAAAAGAATCTGGTGGATTACGGCTTCCGATTGCCGTCCGCGTTCGATAACCGACCGCTGAACTTCGAGGAATTCAACAGCCTGCGCGGGCAGACGGTCTACTTCTCCGCAACGCCGAACGAGTATGAAAAGAAGCTCTCCACGCAGATCGCCGAACAGATCATCCGTCCGACGGGACTGCTCGACCCCGAGGTGGAGGTGCGCCCGACCGAGGGGCAGATCGACGATCTGCTCGGGGAGATCCGCACCCGCGCCCAAAAAGGCGAGCGCGTGCTGGTCACGACGCTGACCAAGCGCATGGCGGAGGATCTGACCGAATACCTTGTCAAAAACGACGTGCGCACGCGGTATATGCATTACGATATCGACACCATGGAACGGATGGACATCCTGCGCGGACTGCGTGAGGGGGAATTCGACGTGCTGGTGGGCATCAACCTGCTCAGAGAGGGACTGGATCTGCCCGAGGTGTCGCTGGTCGCCGTTCTGGACGCGGACAAGGAGGGCTTCTTACGCAGCGAGACCTCTCTGATCCAGACCATCGGACGTGCCGCCCGCAACGCGCAGGGGAAGGTCATCCTTTACGCCGACCGCGTCACGGGCTCGATGGACGCCGCGATCACCGAGACCCGCCGCCGCCGCACCATTCAGGACGCGTACAATCAAGCACACGGCATCATCCCCAAGACCATCGTCAAGGAGATCCGCGCACCCATCGCGGTCACCACCCGCGCCGAGCCCGCTTCCAAAGCAAACATGACCAAGGCACAGCGGCAAAAGCTCATCGACTCTCTGACCGAGGAAATGAAGCGTGCCGCCAAGGCGCTGGACTTCGAGACCGCCGCCGCTCTGCGCGACCGCATCCGGCGCATCCTGTCCGAAAAATGAAAACGCAACTGCGAAGCAGTTTATAGCCGAAGAAATTGAACGATATTCCTTCCTGTCGGAAATTGAAAGGAACCGGTATGGCATCTGCAAATCTGATCGTAACGGGCGCACGCGTCCATAATCTGAAAAACGTGAATCTTTCCATCCCGCGCGACAAGCTGGTGGTGTTCACCGGGCTGTCAGGCTCGGGAAAATCCAGTCTGGCGTTCGATACCATTTACGCCGAGGGACACCGCCGCTTCGTGCAGTCGCTGTCGTCCTATGCCCGCATGTTTTTGGGACAGCTGGACAAGCCCGACGTGGATTCCATCGAGGGGCTTTCCCCCGCCATTTCCATCGACCAGAAAACCACCTCCAAGAACCCGCGCTCCACGGTCGGCACGGTGACGGAGATCTACGACTACCTGCGTCTGCTGTACGCCCGTATCGGCGTTCCGCATTGCCCCATCTGCGGGGAGGTCATCAGGCAGCAGACGGTGGACGAGATCGTGGACCGCATCACGGAGCTTCCCGACGGAACGCGGTTCTACCTGCTTTCCCCCGTCGTGCGCGGCAAAAAGGGAACACACGAAAAGGTGCTGGACGACGCGCGAAAGAGCGGTTATGTGCGCGTCCGCGTGGACGGCAGTCTGTACGATCTGGGCGAACAGATCCCCATGGATAAGAACAAGAAGCACGACATCGAGATCGTCGTGGACAGACTGGTTTCCCACGGAAAGGAACAGCAGACGCGTTTGACCGACAGCGTCGAGACCTGCGCCCGCCTGTCGGGCGGTCTGGTGCTGGTCGTCACGCTTGGCGAGGACGCGCAGGAACTGATGTTCAGCCAGAACTACGCCTGCAAAACGCACGGCGTTTCCATCGGGGAGCTCGAACCGCGCCTGTTTTCGTTCAACAACCCCGCCGGCGCATGCCCCGCCTGCAACGGGCTGGGGGAAAACTTCGTGCTGACCGAGGAGAAGCTCATTCCCGACCGCAGTCTGTCGCTGTACGGCGGCGCGATCGTCTGCAACGGCTTCAAATCCGTCGAGGCGGACAGCTACTACGGGGAGATCATCACCATGATCGGGGAAAAATACGGCTTTGACGTGCATACCCCGATCGAAAAATATACGCCGGAGGGACTGGAGGTTTTGCTGTACGGCAACGGAGACCGCAAGCGTTCGGTCGGCGAGCCGAGGTTCGACGGCATCATCAACAGCATCAAGCGGCGCTACGACACCAACACGTCCATGGAAATGCGGGAGTATTACGAAACGTTCATGGATAACGTTCCCTGCCCCGTCTGCAAGGGCAAGCGTCTGCGCCCCGAGGCGCTGGCGGTCACCGTCGGGGACAAGAACCTGTATGAGCTGTGCAGGCTGTCCGTTTCGGATGCCTTGCGCTTTGTGGGCGAATTGCAATTGACCGAGACCGAAAAACGCAT
>CAYPYA010000066.1:0-2282 GCA_964414775.1 uncultured Ruminococcus sp.
TCTCCCCCGCTTTTGCAAGACATACCGAACGTTCATTTTTCGTCAACAATTTGTTTACAAAACGATTTAGCATTCCCTCTTGACAACTGCCGAAAAAGGGGTATAATAAAGGCAAGATTAGCACTTAAAGCGTTTGAGTGCTAATCCAAACGAAAGGAGCGTGCAAACGTCATGGAGCTGTCCGAACGGAAAAAGGCGATCCTGAAGTCCGTCATCGACGCCTATATCCGCACCGGCGATCCGGTCGGGTCGAAGTCCCTGACGGAATCCAGGCAGTTCAACCTTTCCAGCGCCACCATCCGCAACGAGATGAACGATCTGGAAAGCATGGGCTATCTGGAGCAGCCGCACACCTCCGCCGGACGCGTTCCCACCCCGCAGGGCTACCGCACCTATGTAGACAGCCTGATGGAGAAGTACTTCCTGGGCATGGAGGAGCTGGAGGTCTTAGACGAGGTGATGAACAGCAAGCTGACCGAGGTCGGCAGGCTGATGGACGAGGCGGCGCGCGCGATCGGGAAGATCACCAATTACGCCACGTTCGCGTTTCTTGGCGGAACGGGAAGCGCCGTAGAGCGGTACGAGATCGTTTTTGTGGATGAGACCAGCTTCCTGCTGATCATGATCTGCAAGGACGGCACCATCCGCAACCGGCACGTCAAGCTCATGGAGCCCGTCACGCCGGAGCTGCTGAGCCGCGCAAAGGACGCGCTCAACGCGACGCTTGCGAACCTGTCCGCCGAACAGATCAACCTGTCGGTGATCCTGGAATTTGAAGAAAGAATGGGAGAGAACCGCTCGCTGGCGACCACGATGCTTCGGGTCGTGCATGAAATGCTCGGGTCGTATGACAGCGAGAAGGTGCATATCGACGGCGTGACCAAGCTGCTCTCCTATCCGGAATTCATGAACATCGCCAAGTTCCAGAGCGTCCTGTCCCTGTTTGAGCAGAGGCAGCGCTTTGCGGAGCTGATGAAGAAGGCGGTTCCGGGTCAGACGAGCGTCATTCTCGGAGACGAAAGCACGGACGAGTTCGCTCCCCCCGACACCGGCTTCGTTTTCCACCCGATCACGGTCGGCGGAACGGTCGTCGGCGCCATCGGCGTGATCGGACCGCAGCGCATGGACTATAAAAAGGTGGTCGCGTCGCTGGATTACTTCGTCGCGGGGCTGACCGAACAGATCGAACCGCCGGCGCCGCCCGGCATACAATCAGAAAGGAAGAAAGAACAGCATGGAGAATAAACAGGACCCCACGCAGAACGAGCAGACGAACGGGCAAGCAAACGAACAAGTTCGCGGTGAAGAAACCAAGGCCGCCGACGCGGAAACGCCGACGGAGGAAAAGCAGGAAAAGGAAAAAGGGAAGGACAAAAAGCCGTCCCATCGGGAAGCGCGCGAGCTGGAAGCGCTCAAAGCCCAGCTTGCCGAGAAGAACGACCAGTACCTGCGGCTGTACGCGGAGTACGAGAACTTCCGCAAGCGCAGCGAAAAGGAAAAGAGCGATTGCTACGCAAACGCCTACGCGGACGCGCTGTGCGCGTTCCTGCCGCTGATGGACAGCATGGAGCAGGCACGGCAGTTCTCCCCCGACGACAAGGGCATTCAGGCGCTGACGAAGCAGCAAAACGATATCCTTTCCAAGCTGGGCATCACGGAGATGCAGAGCGACGGCGCGGTCTTTGACCCGAATCTGCACAATGCGATCATGCATGAGGAAAACCCCGACGTCGGAGAAGGCGTCATTACACAGACCTTTCAAAAAGGCTACCTGCGCGGAGACAAGGTCCTGCGCCACGCGGTCGTAAAGGTCGCAAACTGATTCGATTTCTATTTCTATTTTTGTAAAGGAAGGTATGAACTTATGGGAAAAATCATCGGTATCGATCTCGGTACAACCAATAGCTGTGTCGCCGTTTACGAGGGCGGCGAGCCGGTCGTCATCGCCAACGCGGAGGGAAACCGCACCACCCCGTCCGTCGTCGCTTTCGCCAAGAACGGCGAGCGCATGGTCGGTCAGGTCGCAAAACGGCAGGCGATCACAAACCCCGACCGCACCATCAGTTCGATCAAGCGTTCCATGGGAACGGCGAACAAGGTGACCATCGACGGCAAGGGCTACACCCCGCAGGAGATCAGTGCCATGATCCTGCAAAAGCTCAAGGCGGATGCGGAGAGCTACCTCGGCACCAAGGTGACCGAAGCGGTCATCACCGTCCCGGCGTACTTCACCGACGCACAGCGTCTGGCGACCAAGGACGCGGGCAAGATCGCGGGCCTGG
>CAYPYA010000067.1:0-4257 GCA_964414775.1 uncultured Ruminococcus sp.
CTGCATGGCGGAGTTCGCCGGCTGCAAGCGGATCCGTCCGTGGTCGCGGTAAAACCGCTTGACGGTGGCTTCATCCTCGATCATGGCGACGACGATCTCGCCGTCGTCCGCATGGCGCGTGCTTTCCACGATCACGATATCCCCGTTGAGGATGCCCGCTTCGATCATGCTTTCGCCCATGACGCGAAGCGCGAACAGGTTGGAGCGGCCGCGCGTCATGACCATCGGGAAATCGACGTATCCGTCATAATTTTCCACCGCAAGGATCGGGATCCCCGCCGTCACACGCCCCAAGATCGGGACGCGGCAGGTCTGCTCTCCGCTTTCGGACACGTCGCCCTCCAGCCGCAAGGCGCGGCTTTTCTTGGACGACATCTGCAAATAGCCCTTGGATTCCAACCGATGCAGGTAGCCATGCACCGTAGAGGTGGAGCGGATCCCCAAGGCGCGACAAATATCGCGCACCACAGGCGCATACCCGTCGCGCTCGATAC
Organism: uncultured Ruminococcus sp.; assembly: GCA_964414775.1. Lineage (GTDB taxonomy): Bacteria > Bacillota > Clostridia > Oscillospirales > CAG-382 > Coliplasma. The sequence goes on from CAYPYA010000067.1 coordinate 495, forward strand.
AGCTTTTCACAAACTGATAAACCCGCAGTTCTTTTTCGGTCAATTCCGTCATAATCGTCTCCATGCCGTCAGGCATTCATGTCTGCATTTGCGCCGCCATTTGCGTTGCAATTTGCGCGGCAAAGAACAAAATCAAACACATTCAGCAGGGCGTTTCGCTTTCCACGCCGAGCAAAAACAGTTCCTGCGCCCGACTGTACTGCTTACTGATCCAGAAATACCCGTACAAACATTCCAGTCCCGTTGCGCGGTGATATTCCGCGGCGGTAGCACTCCGCGAACGGTGCGCGCTTTTGGCGTTCCTGCCGCTCTTATAGATTGCAAGCTCCTCTTCGCTCAAAACCGGCAGGATCCTTTCGAGCATACGGCTTTGGCTTGCGGCGGTGACGAATTGCCTCGACGCTTCATTCAAAGCCGCCGTCTTACGGTTTCCGTCCCCGACCAGATAGGAGCGGGCGATCGTTTCAAAATACGAATCCCCCAAATACGCCAAAACCAGCGGGCTGTACTGTCCGCGATCGAACGTTACAGCGGCTTCCATGTCGCCCCCTGCGGCGTATCGACCACCAGGATCCCCTGTGCCTTCAGCTCGTCACGGATCGCGTCCGCCGCGGCAAAATCCTTTGCCTTCTTCGCTGCGGCGCGTTTGGCGAGCATTTCGGTGATATACGCTTCCCGTTCATCGGAAACCGTCGGCTGAGACTCTTTTTCCGCCAGTTCCTTGGCTTTCTCCAGTAAGCCGAGCGAAAGCACTTGATCGAATTCTTCGAGCAAGGAAAGCTTGGTTTCGGCGTTGGTCGGATACTTCAGCACATCGTACAGCGCCGTGATCGCCATCGAGGTATTCAGATCGTCCGACATCGCCGCGTCAAACGCCGCACGCAACGTCTTTTCCGCTTCCGAATCCACTTCCCCGCCGCGTTCCGGCAGCAGCGCCGCGATCCGTTCGATGAGCTTCCGATACGAAATTTGCGCGTTATCCAGATTTTCATAGGAAAAGGTCAATGCCTTCCGATAATGCGACTGGAGAGCGAACAACCGATAGGCAAGCGGATCGTAGCCTTTCTGCTCCAACAGCGAAACGGTCAGGAACTCGCCCTTGGATTTGCTCATCTTGCCGTTTTGGGTATTCAGATGATGCACATGAAACCATTGCTTGCACCATGTATGCCCCAAATACGCCTCGCTCTGTGCAATTTCATTCGTATGATGCGGGAACTGGTTATCAATCCCGCCGCAATGCAGATCGAGATACTCCCCGCAATACTTGATGCTGATGGCGGAGCATTCGATATGCCAGCCGGGATATCCGAGTCCCCACGGGCTGTCCCATTTCAATTCCTGATCGTCGAACTTGGATTTGGTAAACCAAAGAACAAAGTCGCCCTTATGGCGTTTGTTATCGTCCGCCTCGACGCCCTCGCGCACGCCGACCTCCAGGTCCTCCTCGTTGTGCTTGTTGAACACATAGTATTCTTTGCATTTGGAGGTATCAAAATACACGTTGCCGCCCGCCGTATAGGCATACCCGTCGGCAAGCAGTTTCTGTACCATTTCGATGAATTCCGCAATGCACCCCGTCGCGGGCTGTACGACGTCCGGGCGGCGGATATGCAGTTTTTCACAGTCGGAAAAGAACGCCCGCGTATAGAAATCGGCAATTTCCATGACGCTCTTGTGTTCGCGCTTAGCGCCCTTGAGCATTTTATCCTCACCGGTATCCGAATCGCCCGAAAGGTGCCCGACATCCGTGATGTTCATAACGCGCAATACGTCATATCCCGCCCGACGCAGATACTTCTCCAGCACGTCCTCCATGATGTAGCTGCGTAAATTGCCGATATGCGCATAATGGTAGACGGTCGGTCCGCAGGTATACATCCGAACCTTTCCCGCTTCGTGCGTCTGGAATTCGTCTACCGTATGCGTCAGGCTGTTATATAATTTGATCATGAAACTTGTTCCACCTTTATTTTTTCGTATCCAGATATGCCCAATAGGACAGAATGTAATGCAGTCCCGACCAGATCGTGAAAATCACCATGACGATGATGCTGACAAGCGACAGCCAACCGCGCAAGAATGGAAGCAGAACGGGCTCCAACAGAACCGTACAGACACAGACGATCTGCGTATTGGTTTTGATCTTTCCCAACAGGTTCGCGGCAACGACCACGCCGCTCCCCGCGACCACCAGCCGCATGGACGTCACGGCAAGCTCACGGAACAGAACGATGACCGTTCCCCAGAAAAACACCTGACGCAGGCAGGATTCGGGTATGCAAAAGTCATATACAAACGAATCGTTATAGCAAAACGCGTAAGGCGATACGCAAAGCGAGAACATGGCGCCAAGCACCAAAAATTTATCCGCAAGCGGGTCCATGAATTTCCCGAAATCGGTGATCAGATGCTGTTTACGCGCAATATGACCGTCCAGGAAATCCGTAACGGACGCGAGAATGAACACCGCCGCCGCGATCACGCGGCTGAGCCAATCGGCATGCGCGGCATCAAACGCAAAGAAATCATAAACGGCAAATACCATGAAAACCGGGATACAAAGGATGCGGAACAAGGTCAATCGGTTGGGAAGGTTCATCGTGCTCTCCTCCATATAAGTTGTATAACCGTGATGGGGATCGGTCGGGATCTATACCTTCTTTCCGAGCAGGTCGTAATCCAGGATCTCCTCAATTTGGACGCGGACAAACGTCCCCTCTTTCACATTGACCGAAGAGGAAAAATACACCTTTCCGTCAATATCGTAGGCGTCGGCATAGGAACGTCCGTAAAAGCTCTCGGCGACCGGGTCGTATCCCTCGCACAGAACCGTCAGGGTCTGCCCCAAAAACGCGGTGTTCGCCTCGTTGTGGATGCGTTCCTGCTGTTCCATCAGAATATCCATACGCTTCTGCTTGGTCTTTTCGGGAATCTGATCCGGCATATCGTAGGCGGGCGTTCCCTCCTCGCGGGAATAGGTAAACACGCCGAGCCGTTCAAAGCGAATGTCCTTGAGAAATTGCTTCAATTCCTCAAACTGTGCCGCCGTCTCACCGGGGAAGCCGACAATGACCGTCGAACGCAGGATCACGCCGGGGATCTTTTCACGCAGCTTGTTGACGACCCCGATGATACCGTCGCGGGTATCGCGCCGATGCATACGTTTCAGGATCTCATCATTGATATGCTGAATGGGCATGTCAATATACTTCACGACCTTCGGATTCTTGGCGATCACGTCGATCAAGCCGTCGGTCAGACGATCCGGATAGCAGTACAGCAGACGGATCCATTCGATCCCATCGACTGCGGACAGCTCGGTAATGAGACTGTCCAGCGCGTACGTCCCGTAAAGGTCCTGACCGTAACGGGTGGTGTCCTGCGCAACCAGACACAGCTCCTTGACACCGAGTCCCGCAAGCTCCTTGGCTTCCTCCACGAGTTCTCCCATCGGACGACTGCGGAACGAGCCGCGAATCGACGGAATGACGCAGTAGGTACAGCGATTATCACAGCCCTCCGCAATTTGCAGATAGGCAAAATGCTCCGGCGTGGTGATCACGCGTTCCCCGCCCAAGGGCGCTTGGTCGATCGGCTCGAAGGACCGGTACGCCTTTCCCTCATAAGCCGCCCGCACCGCTTCGCAGATCCGTTCGACAGAACCCGTTCCGATGATGCAGTTGACCTCCGGAAGCTCTTTCAGGATCTCGTCGCCGTAGCGCTGTGGGAGACAGCCCGCCACGACGATTCCCTTCAGGGA
>CAYPYA010000068.1:0-6017 GCA_964414775.1 uncultured Ruminococcus sp.
TCGCCCTCCGTGACCGTTCCGGCATACGTGCCGTCGCTTGCGATCACGGGAAGCGCCGTATACGCGTGATGACGCATTTTTTCCAGACCGTTGCGCACGCTCGCCGTCGTCTCCAGATACGCGACTCGGCTTTTCGGAAGCAAGAAACGCAGGATATTCATAAACCAAGCTCACCTTTCCTTCATTTGCAGTATACGGGACGGATATGAACCACGCATGAACAGGAAGCGGAAAATCTATTTTCGTAAAGGATATCCAAAAAGGCAATCGTAAATTTGTCGGATCGGCAGGCGTGAATTTTACGAAATCCCTTGCAATTCGCTGCCAAATGTGGTAGATTATAAAGGAATATGTATACCTATACATAAGAAAGGATCGATCGAAACACTATGGAAATCAGAATCGAAAAAACGAAGTGCCCGAAGCAGAAGCCGAGCGGCGCACTCGGATTCGGGAAAATCTTTACCGATCATATGTTTGAAATGGACTATGACCCGCAGAACGGCTGGCACGACGCACGCATCACGCCCTATCACGATCTGGTGCTGTCTCCGGCGTGCGTGGTTTTTCACTATGCGCAGGAAATGTTTGAGGGAATGAAAGCCTACAAGGACGAAAACGGAAGCATCCGTCTGTTCCGTCCGATGAAGAACATCGAGCGCATGAACAATACCAATGTACGTATGTGCATTCCGCAGGTAGACCCGCAGGACGCGCTGCAGGCGATCACGGAAACGGTCAAGCTGGACGCTGACTGGATCCCGACCGAGCCGGGGACTTCCCTGTACATCCGTCCGTTCATCATTGCGACGGACGTCGGCTTGGGCGTGCATCCCTCCAAGCATTACAAGTTCGTCATCATTCTCGCTCCCTCCGGCTCGTACTATGCCGCGGGGCTTGCGCCGGTCAAGATCATCGTTGAGGACGAATACGTTCGCGCGGTGCGCGGCGGAACGGGCTTTGCCAAGGTCGGCGGAAACTATGCCGCCTCCCTGATCGGTCAGGAAAAAGCAGAGCAGATGGGCTACGCGCAGGTGCTGTGGCTGGACGGCATTACGCACACCTACATCGACGAGGTGGGCGCGATGAACGTATTCTTCGTCATCGACGGAAAGATCGTCACGCCGCAGCTGGAGGGCAACATTCTTCCGGGCGTTACGAGAGATTCGACGATCGCGTTTTTACGTCACAAGGGCTACGACGTGCAGGAGCGCCGCATTTCCATTCAGGAAGTCTACGACGCGCACAAGGACGGACATCTGGAAGAGATGTTCGGAACGGGAACCGCCGCGGTCATCTCGCCGGTCGGTGAGCTGAACTGGGACGGCAAGCGCATCATCATCAACAACAACGAGATCGGACGCATCTCACAGATGCTGTATGACGAGATCACCGGAATTCAGTACGGTCGGAAGGAAGATCCGTTCGGATGGAGCATGGTTCTCTGATGGACATGTTCTCGGAGACGCCCGAAAAAACATGGAAGGAAAAGCTGCGGGAACGCGGCTTCTTCCGATTATACGTGCGAATCAGCGTTTTTGCGTTTCTGTTCGGCGTTGTCATTTATGTTCTTTCGCGGTTCCTTCCGTCGTTTGCGGAATTCTGGGCGCGTTACCCGTCTCAGGGCATTCGGTTCGTGCTGGCAAAATGCACCGGGATCTTTCACTTTTCCTTTGCGGAATGGGTCATTGTTTCCATTCCGCTGTTGGTCGTCGCTTACTTTTTCTTCTCGAACCGTTCCATGAAGCGGGACGGGAGCGTCACGAACTACTACCGTTGGATCCTGCCGCTGGCCTGTGGGATATTGATCGTGTTGACCCTGTTTCTGACCGCGTTCGGACCCTGTTATTTTCGCAAGTCCTTAGCGGAGAATCTGTCTTTGGACAGGAAAGAGGTCAGCGCACAGGAATTGTATGACACCGCCGTGATCGTCGCGGAACGGATCGAGGAAGAGAAAAGCGAGATCACGTTCCGTTTCGGCGGAGAGTCCATCATGCCGTACGATTACAACGTGTTGGCGGAGAAGATCAATCAGGCATTTTCCGACTATGCGGCAAACGAATCCTATATCGGACATTTTTCCTCGCGCGCAAAACCCATCGCAAGCTCCTCGCTGTTTACCTATACGCACATTTCCGGCGTGTATACGTTCATGACGGGTGAAGTCAACGTCAATCTGAACTACCCGGATTTCATCCGTCCGTTCACAGTCGCGCATGAGTTTTCCCATCAGCGCGGCATCGCCAAGGAAGAGGAAGCGAACTTTGTCGCCTATCTGGTCTGTATCGGAAGCGACGATCCTTACATCCGCTATTCCGGATATGCAAATCTGCTGCAATATCTGACGGACGCGCTGTGGGAAGCGGATCGGGATTTGTATCGCTCATTTTACCGTGAGCACATGCCGCAGGAGGTAAACGGAGAGTTTGACGCCTATTCCGTATTCTTTCGCAAATACAGTCAAAGCACGGTGTCTACCGTAACGAACGCAGTCAACGACACGTTCCTTGCCTCACAAGGGCAGAAAGAAGGAACGAAAAGCTACGGTCTGGTCGTTGACCTCGCGGTCGCCTATTATGCAAAGCAAAACCCATAAACACTCATGAAGAGAAATCCGGAAAGGAACGGTCACAGATTATGAAGAAAAAGCTATCCTTGCTTATGGCGCTTGTGATGCTGATCCTATGTGTCTCAGCCTGCACCGAGAAGACGGGCACAGATGAAAGCAGCACCGCCAGTGAAAACAGCGTCGGCACAGGCTCCGAAGCACAGGTGACGGAATTTCAATACGAAACGGTCGTCAGCGTCGGAAAGCCCTACACGGTCAACATCGAGGCGGACGAAAAATATTCCGATCCGCAAAAGACGGAGCTTTGCGACGGCTTCTACTCGGAGGGCGAAGCGGCCTATACGGACGAAAAGTTTGCAGGCTTTGCCTTATCGGGTACGATGCTGCGCGTGAAGTTCGACATGGGAGAGGACAGCAAGCAGCTTTACAAATTCGGCATCAGCTTTTACTGTTCCACGACCGCGGGCATCGGACCCCTCGGCTCCTGCCGCGTTTCCTACTCCAACGACGGCGAAAAATGGGCGCGTTGCTCCGCATTCTTTCGAATCCCCGAGTTCAAAGAGGGGGTCACTCAGCAGGCGTGGATGACGCTGAAAGCGCCGATCGACGCAAAGTATATCCGTTTTGACATCACCGGGAAGAGCAGTTGGCTGTTTTTGGACGAATTGCTCATCGTTTCCAACACGGAAGGCTCGGCGGTCAACTCCAATTACTTACAGCAGTTGAGCGCCTCCTACCAGCAGAACCGTTTGCCGGAGAACGCGATCGTCAAGGGTACGGACGCCGTAGATCGCACGCAGCCCGCCGTTCTGGTCTCCAAGGGCTGCAAGTATACCTTTTCCCAACAGCCGGACACAAGATATCCGGATTCGTCCGATGCGCCGCTTCTGACAGACGGAAACGAAATGGGCGGAACGCTGTCCGGCGGTGCGTTTCTCGGTCTTACCGGCGGCAAAGCGGTCACGGTCGATCTTGATCTCGGCAAAACCGTGGACGGACTTGCCGATTTCGATCTTGCGATGTTCCAGCACGCCAATCTGCACAATACGCTTCCCTACTACGTGGACGTTTACGTTTCGCAGGACAAGACGAATTACGATCACATCGGACGCACGTTTGCTCCAGACGATCTGGCGATCACCAATTTCAACTTTGCTCTGCGGCTGACCAAAGCCGTTTCCGCACGGTACGTTCGGTTTGTACTGGCGGAATCGGACTCCGACTGCTATCTGATCGAAGAAGCGGCGGTTCGAAAATACGGTGCTTCCGACGCACAGTCGCTGTATCCGGAGGTCGTTTTCCCGCAGGTGAGCGGCGAAGAGGTGAAGCCGAACGCGTCCAAAAAGGAAACCAACCTGGTTTTGGGGCTTCCCTACCAGATGAGCAGCGCGACGGACCTGCTCGCTTCACAGGAACTTGACGGCAACACTCTGCCGTCCGCGGGTGTATTGACGGACGGAAAAAATTCGCCCAACACCGTTTTCAACAACGGATACTGGAATCAAACGCGCAGCGGAAGAGGCCGAAACGTATATTTTGACCTAAACTATACCTGCTCGGTCACGGGCTTCAAGATCAGCTATCTGAACTTTGTTTCTTACGGTATTTCAATGCCGCTCGAAACGCGGATGTACCTTTCGGACGACGGAAAGAAATGGTATGCCGCCGGAACGGCTACGCTCAAGTACACCAAGCAAGACGGGATCTATCCGGCGGAATATCGCTTGGATAAGCCCGTAAAGGCACGGTTCGTCTGCATTTCCTTCCCGGTCTCGCCGCACTCCTACGCGGATGAGATCGTCGTTTGGGGAACCGAGGCGGTCACCGATGCTTCCATTCCGCTTTCGGAATTGAACGTGTACCCGTTTACCATCGGTCAGTACACAGCTCCGAACGAAAACCTGCTTGCGGGCGTTTCGGATCTCGCGCTGATCTATTACAACATTGTGGAAACGAACGAGGACTTCTTCCTGCCCTACGTTGCGTATCTGGATCAGGAAGGCAAGATCAAGGACACCATGTTCGACGGATATCTGTTCCTGCCCTCCACCAGAGGACTTCCGAGCGGAGGATATCCGTACGCAACGTCCAAGGGTCCGCAGAACGTATGGTCAGACTGGATGTTCCAGTTCAACGAGAACTTCCGGGAGGGCAATGACTTTGACGCCTTGAACAGCGCGACGGCGAAGGTGAAAGAAGCCCTATCCCTGCCGAACGACTATAAGGTCAAGGTCTATGCGACCATCATGTATCCCTCTGCATTGGCGACCGATTTCGGAGACGTGGACGGCGACGGTGTGACGGAGAATCTCTCGGTCGAGGAAGACCGCCGCAAGGTATTGAATACCTACATGGATATGTATCTGAACAAATTTGCGGAGGCGGGATACGAGCATCTGACGTTCGGCGGGTTCTATTGGTTTGAGGAAGCCATTTCCAATGACAACGATCCTGCGATGATCGCGCAGACCGCCGCACTTGCTGAATCCAAGGGTTCGCAGTTATTCTGGATCCCCTACTTCACCGCAAGAGGGTATGCGGACTGGAGCAGTTACGGCTTCTCGGTCGCCTGCATGCAGCCCAACTATGTATTCCGTGACAATGTTCCCGTTTCTCAGCTGTACAGTGCCGCGAGCTACATTCGCCGTCAAGGCATGGGCATCGAGATCGAGATCGACACGCCCGCCTTGTCGCAAATCAGTATTTACAAGCGTTATATGCGCTACCTCGGTTTCGGTCTGGAAGCGGGCTACATGAAAGACTGCATTCATATGTACTATCAATCGGCAGATGTCTACCGCAATGCTTGCTACTCCGAAACGGAAATGGGCAGAAGCATATATGACGCGACGCATGCGTTCATCAAGGGTACGCTGACCCCGCCGGAAAAGATCGCAGACCAGAGCGTTTCCTGCAAAGCGGGAGAGGTTCTGCGCGGAACGCTGTTTGACAGCAAGACGCAGCTCGGCATGACGGAGCTGACCGTTTCCGCCGAGCATGGTACGGTAAGCGTTGCCCCGGACGGAACGTTCCTCTACATTCCGTATGACGGATTCACCGGAACGGACACCTTCCGCTTCCGCTATTCCAACTATCTGAACTGGTCGGAGGACACAACCTATACCGTCACGGTAGAATAAAGACATCATAGTATTTTCGGAGAGACTGCATTGCCGCCGCGCTGACATTCGGCAGAAGCCAAAGCCTGTTCGGCAGCGTATAAAGGGCAGTCTCTCCCTTACTTTTTGATATGTACAAATAAACAATTTCCCTTGTTTCGGCTCGCAAGAGCAAAAACAAGGGAAACGCAGCGTTTTCAAAGGATTTGAGAGATTGGAAAGATCAAAGGATCTAATTTGAGCGACGATCCCTTTCGGTTGATCTGCGGAAGTAACGCTTCAAAAGCGTTACTTCTTTTGTTTTCCGTTTTTCTGTTTTTCGTTTTTCT
>CAYPYA010000069.1:0-4147 GCA_964414775.1 uncultured Ruminococcus sp.
AAGCCCGCTCCCCGTTCGTCCGACCGACGGCGTGCGGGTACAGACCACCTCGACCGCGTGCTTTTCCCCGTCCGTGCAATCGCGCAGCTTGACGGTATTCCCGCGATCCTCATAGGTACGCGGCAGATAGGACAGCAGATCACCGACAGTCAGGATCCCGCGTGAAGCAAACAAAGCGTTCTTTGCTTCCCCGATCCCCGACAGCGCCGTCAGCGGCGTTTCCAAACGCAGTTCCACGCGTTTCCCCTCGCTTTTTTGCAGTTTCGTTTTACTGTTTCCATTATACGGAAAAACGTCCGTTTTGTCAAGTTGTTAAACGCCGCATGGCAAAAGCACGGGGAACGCAGTATCCGTTTCCCGTGCCGAAATGTTTTTTCCTCAAGTATCCAGCTCGAACGCTTCCAGACATGCCGCGATCGAGGCGTTGATCGCATCCCGCTTTGCATCCAGCGCGGAAGCGATCGCGTCGGAATTTTCCTTTGCCAGATCCGACACCATGCTCGAAACGCCGCCGAAGTCGTACAGCAAGCCGAGGTCATAGACGATATTGTCATGGAAAATGTACCGATCCAGCATCTCCCAGGACTCCTCGTCCTGCGAATCCCGCCCTTTCAGCGTCACGTCGTAATACGCGTAGGTGATGGTATTTTTCGCGTAGCAGCTCAACATCTCCGCCATATATGCGGAGAATTCCGGGTTGCGGACGCCCTTCGGGATGCAGAAGCCGTAGGCGAAGTACCCGCCGCCCGGCGTGAAATAGCCTTCCTGCTGCTTCTCGGCTTTCGGCATCGGGACCAGACCGAATTCGACGGGATACATCCGCAGCTTCTTGACGCCGGAGAACGCACAGCCGAAGAACAGCGCACGGTTGTCCCCGAAGATCTCGACGGCGGTTTTCCAGATATCGTCCACCTGGTCTCTCAGCGTTTCGACGCTCAGGAACCAGTCGTTTCCCGACTGCAGCATGCCGAGCAGCTTCTGCGCATACGACAGGCTTCTTTCCGTCGAGCCGATCGCGATCACGGGGCAGTCCCGACTGTCCTTGCCGATCAGAGTCTCGCCGGACGAAAGATACATTCCCGCCACGCTGCCGCTCGAGCCGCACAAGCCCCAGGTATCCTGATAGGTCATCCCCGTAACGCCGTTGCTGTCACGCGTCGCCATCTTGCCCATTTCGTGCATGAGATCGACGGTCCAGTTCCCCGCGCGCACCTGCTCGTACAGGTCTCCGTACGTCCCGTAGCAGCAATCCCGATACATGGTTTTATTGAACGCGATCGCGTTGGAGCAGACCTTCTGCATGAGCGAAATATCGCCGGTGGTGAAGTACAGCTTGTTTGCGATCGACAGAGCGCGGTTTGCCGACTGATCCCACCAGGGAGCGTCCAGATGCATATAGTTTCCGAACTGCTTCAGATCGTACAGCATTCCCTTTTGTGCCATCGACGTGCAGTCGCCCATGAACGGCATCGCCGCGTCATAGACATCCAGCGACGTCTGCACCGCCTCGTTCACCGTCACGGTCACGTCGGACACGCAGTAGGCGACCACCTTGACCCCCGTTTCCGTCAGGACCCGATCGTTACGCGCCTTGACCGCTTCGTTGAGCACCCGATCGGTCGTGTCGTACAGGTCGTAGCCGATCTCCTCGGAGAAATAGGTGTTCTGGATATCCTTATTGTACACGCAGACGCGGAATTCCGTTTCCGAAAACGAAAATTCCGGCATGCCTACGTTTTCCAGCGAATACTTTCCCGAAGCATCCTGATAGGGGTTTTTCTGTTCCGGTGCTGTTCCGTCCGACTGTGTGTGCTCTGACGCCGTTTGTGCGCTCCCGTCCTTTGGATCCGTCGACGTCCCGCATGCCGTCAGACATACGACGGTCACCAACAGCAGGCACAGCAGTACCGTGACCAGCCGATTGCGCTTTGTATGCATACCGATACCCATTCCTTTCTTGCCGCAAGCTTTGTGCGGTTTTCGGATTGATTCTTTTTCAGTATACCGCTTTTTTGCGTTGTGTGTCAAGCACCGAAAGGGACAAATCACGCCGCCGCTTCTTGGAAAAAATAAACAAAAGCCCGTGCATGCACAGGCTTTTGTTCGCACGTTTGTAAACGAACGTTCAAGATCAGATATCCAGATTGTAATCTTCCACGCACTCCTGGATCGCCGCATTGATGGCATCGCGGCTGCTTTCCAGCTTGGAAACGATGCCCGTGCTGTTTTCGCTCATCAGGCTGCCCAGCATCGAGGAAAGTCCGGAGAAGCCGTAGATCACGCCGACATCGTACACGATGTTATTGAAGATGTACTGATCCAGCATCTCCCAGGACTCCACGTCCTGCGAGTCACGCGATTTCAGCGTGGTTTCGTAATACGCATAGGTCACGGTATCGTGCGCGTAGCAGCTCAACGCATCGAGCATGAACGCGGAGAATTCGGGATTGACCGCATTCTTCGGAATGCAAACACCGTAAGCGAACAGGGAGGAGGAGGGCGTATAGTAGGTATCCTGTCCCTCGTACATCAGCGGCATGGGGATGATCCCGAACGGATCGGCGTCCTTATAGTCGCGCAGCTTCTTCACCGCGGAGAACGCGGTGGTACGGAACAGAGCGCGGTTCTCGCCGAACACGGCAAGAGATGCCACCCACGTATCGGGCGCGCCGCCGGTCGTGTTCATCTGCTGGCAGTTCATCGCCCACTCGTCTCCCCTTTGCAGGGTCTCCAGCACCTTCTGTGCGACATTGATGGAATTTTCGTCCGAACCGATGTAAAGCTCGGGGATATCGTTTGCGTTCTTGCGCGCCAGCGACAGACCGGATGCAAGGTAGTACTGCACCGCGTCGTTATTGGAAGCCGAAAGTCCCCATGTGTCCTCATAGGTCATGCCGGTGGTGCCGTCGCTGTCCGAGGTGACCAGCTTACCCATCTCATACATGAGATCGAACGTCCATTTCTTATCCCGCACCAGCTGATACATATCGCCGTACTGCGAGCAGCGATCCTGATACATCTTCTTATTAAAGGTAATGGCGATCGAGGTGATCTTCTGCATGATGGAGATATCGCCGGTGGTAAAGTACAGCTTATTGGCGATCGAGAGCGATTTGTTCGCCGTTTGATCCCACCACGGAGCGTCCAGATGCAGGTGATTCTGGAACGTTTTCAGATCATACAGCATGCCGCTCTGCGCAAGCGTCGCACAGCCGTTCATAAACGGCATCGCCGCGTCGTACAAGCCGTCCGCGCCGGTCATCACGTCCTCATAAACGGACGTATACACGTCCGCTACCGGGCAGGCGACGACCTCAACGCCGTACTTTTCCATGATCATGTCATTACGCGTCTTGACCGCCAGATTCAACGCGTCGTCGGTCGTGTCATACAGGTCATAGCCGATCTCCTCGGAGAAATACGTACCCTGCTTCTCGTTGTTGTACACGGCAACGCGGAACTCCTTCTGCGGGAAATCAAACTTCACGCCCAGCCCGTCCATGGAATACTTTCCGTCCGCGTCCACATACTTGCTTTGCATCGCGGAGCCGGAGGTACCTCCCGACGTCGCTTTGTCCTCGCTCTCGTCCCCGCCTTCCGTTTGGCAAGCCGTCAACAGCAAGCCGACGACCAGCAAAAGGCAAAGCAAAAGGGAAAGCGCTCTTGTCTTTCTCACACAAAACACTCCTTTTCTGCTTCATACATATGTATATTTATGTATATTCTATCATATTATCGCGTTACTGTCAAGAGGTCGCACGTACCTTTTTTGAGCCGCGCCTGTTTTTTCCGGGCGGCAAACGAAAAGGAACGGCTTTTTGCCATTCCTTTTGATTCGTTTTATGCCTGTTTGCTGTTGACCGGCTGCTTCGTTGCGGAATTGGGTTATATCCGCAGTAACCGCTTACTTACCCAGAAAGCCGCCGAGCTTGTCACCCAGACCGCCCAGTTTGTCACCGATACCGTCAAGCTGGATCTTTGCCTTCACGCCCTCGGCGATCTTTTCCAGCTGATCATTTGGCAGATCAACGCCCAGCAGACCTTCCAACGTCGCCACCGGCTCCTTCTTGAAATTGGAAAGAAGCTGCGGATCACCCTTGATCTTTGCTGTCAGCTCTTCGATCTTTCCCTTAATATCCATGATACG
>CAYPYA010000070.1:0-2168 GCA_964414775.1 uncultured Ruminococcus sp.
GCGACGGGCATGGACGAAGCCTGCTTTGCGACGCTGAAAAACGCCAATCAAGTCCTCTTTGCCGACCAACAACGCAACGCCGCCGCCCGCTACCTGCGTGCGGTGCTGGTCGAGCTGCGTAAGCCCTGGGAAAACCACCTCTACGTCTCCCCGCTGTTCACCATTCCCGGCATTCCCGACGGAACGACGGAGCTGCTGTTCGTCACCGCCGCGCTCGGCTATACGCTGACGGTGCGAAAGCCGCCCGCCGACCTGAACGAGGAAAACATCAACGCCTACCGCGGCTACACCCGCTCCTTCACCGAGAAAAACGGCTACTGGGGCATCGGGGAATGTCATTGGAACCTGCTGTGCGCTTCCGGCTGCATGTTCCTGTTCCACACGCTGAAGTTCCAGCCTGAGGCCTTCTCCCAAGACTTTCTGGTGCTGACCGACGGCAAGAACTACCGCACCCTGCTCAGGACCGTTCAAGCGGTCGCGCCCGACGGCAGTCTGACCTCCAAGGAAGAGCAGACCGCCTTCCATACCTCGTTTGCGGAGACCGAAGAAGCCTACCTTGCCCATGAGGTGCTTCCCAACGGCAAGGTCCTTCCGACGCGGGAAGCGTTCCCCAAATCGACCTACCGCATCGCGCTGCAAGGCGGAGATATGACGCTCGGCTTCCATATTCCGGGCGATAAGCCCTATACGCCCGAGCATCACCGCATTTCCATGCGGCAGGCACTGGAATTTTACAAAGCCTTCTACCCCGACACCGACTTCAAGGCGATCGTCTGCTATTCGTGGCTGTACTCCGCGCAAAACAAATTTCTGCTCCCCGAAAACAGCCGGATCCTCGAATTGCAGCGCTGCGTACATCTCTGCCCCATGACGGCGGAGCTGGACGAAACGCTCTCGTTCATCCGCAAGGGCTCGTCCCTGCAAAAACGCCTTGCCGACTTCCGCGCCGCCGGGAACGCCTACCACGTCGGATATATGTATTCCCCGCTCTCCGAAGCGCTCACGTTCGGCGACTATCGGCACGAACTGTAAGAGAGGGAAAACCATGCGACGTTCCGACAGAGAAGTAACCGATTTTCAAGAGATCGTCTCGATCATGGAGCACTGCGACGTGTGCCGTATCGCGTTTCACCGCGACGGATATCCGTATATCCTTCCGTTCAATTTCGGTCTGACCGTAACGGGACAGACCGTCGAGCTGTACTTTCACGGCGCGGCAGAGGGGACCAAATACGGTCTGATCGAACAAAACCCATGCGTCGGCTTTGAAATGGACCGCGCACACCGCCTGATCGCCGATCGTGAACGCGGATATTGCAGCATGGAATATGAAAGCGTGGTCGGCACGGGGCAGATCGAACTTCTGCCCGAAACGGAAACCTACCGCGCGCTGTGTATCCTGATGAAGCATTACCATCAGGAACCCTTTCCCTTTCAGCAGGCGGCGCTCCCCCGCACACGGGTGTTCAAGCTGACCGTACACGAAATGACAGGGAAAAAGTTTGAAAGATAAATCTTTCAAACGATAAGTTTTGTGGCTTGACAGTTGTTCGCTTTAGCGAACAACGATCATTTCGCTTCAGCGAAATCGCTTCAGCGAAACCGCCAAAAACTTACATGCTGTACGAAAGGGCATGGTCATAGAAACACAAGCGTAAAGTAAAACCGAAAAAGCAAAACCGTTTGGAAAAGTGATGCTTATCCAAACGGTTTTTCTCTGCGATGCCTCTCCCTGTTTTCCCTGTTTCTTTTGCAATTCGGTACGGTTTTATCTTTCCTATTCCAGCAACGCCTGTTCCAGCTCCGAAACGGTACGGATCAGCCGATCTGCACCCCGTTCCGACAAAAACGCTTCGTCGCGGAAGCCCCACGTCACCGAAAGGCAGGGCAGTCCCGCGTTGTGCGCCGTCACGATGTCAACGTCCGAATCCCCGATGTAGACCGCGTTTTCCCGACCGACGCCGAGCGCACGCAGCGCCGCATCCACTCCGTCCGTTGACGGCTTGCGGGCAATGCCGTCCCGTTCGCCCGTCACGAAATCGAACAACTGCGGGAAGAACCGTTCGCAAAGCGCCTGCGTCGCGGGGTCCGGCTTGTTCGACACCACCGCCGTCCCGACCCCGTGCTCCCGCAAAGCCGAAAGCAACGCGGGAATGCCCGCATACGGG
>CAYPYA010000071.1:0-5378 GCA_964414775.1 uncultured Ruminococcus sp.
TTATCGGATTGGGAAAGCATCTTTTCCGCCTTGGACGGATCCTCGCCGTACTCCTCGACGATGCGTTTCAGGCGGGACTTTTTATCCGCATACAGGAAGATACGCAACACATTCGGCTGATCCCGTAAAATATAGTCCGCACACCGTCCGACAATGACACAGGGCTGGGAGGCGAATTTCAGGATCACATCCCGCTGTGCCAAAAAGACCTGCGTGTTCAGATCCAGCGGAATGCCCGTCTGATTGACATAGCCGTAGCTGGTACCGATGGCAAGATCATAAAGGAAAGAGCGCGTGACGACCTGATCGTTTTCCTCGATCGCTTCCACCGCCAGTCCGGAATGCTTCGCCGCCTCGTCAACCAGTTCGCGGTCATAGTACGGAATGTTCAGCCGCTGCGCGACCAGCTTTCCGATGGTGCGTCCTCCGCTGCCGTACTCCCGCCCGATGGTGATGATTTTCATATGCATACCGTCCTTTCTTGATTCTATCATCAGTATACAGGATTTTCCCCTATTTGTCAAGCAAAATGCATATGATTTGAAAATATTTGTGCAAACAGAACAAATTCATTGTGGGAAATGATAGACGATCCACCAAGCGATCGCGATCTGCACAAGCAAGGCAAGCACACCGTTGATCCAAAAGGAGGCGTGCTTGGTTTTGTGCCGGAACAGCGACATGGAAAGCAGACCGCCGACCGCCCCGAACAGCCAAAGACAGGCGATCAGGGTCCGTTCGCGGATGCGGCGGTAATGCCGGACGGCAAACAGCTTGTCCAGCGCAAAAAGTAAAAAGGTAAGCGCGCTCATTGCCGCGCCAGCGAGCAAAAAAGCGCGCAGATACAACGATCCCATACGGATTATCGCAGGAAGCCGCCGACGATCTGTTCCTCGGCTTCCTTTTCGGTCAGACCCAGCGTCATCAGCTTGATCAGCTGTTCGCCCGCGATCTTACCGATGGCGGCCTCGTGGATCAGCGCGGCTTCCACGTTGTTGGCGTTGATCTTCGGAACGGCGCTGACCGAACCGTTGTCCATGATGATGGCGTCGCATTCCGTGTGCCCGCTGCAGCGGTTGTTCCCGTTGATGCAGGAAAGAAACAGCTGGTGGGAGTCATCCTTTGCGACGGAACGGGAAACGACGTGTGCGCCGCTGTTTTCGCCGTCCAGATCGACGGTGAAGTCGGTGGTCGCCTGCTGTCTGCCGTGCGTGAGGATCTTCTCGTGAATGACCAGCGTCGCGCCCGCTTGCAGTCTGGCTTTGGTCACGCGCTTGGTGGAATCCACTCCTTTGATCTGCGCCGTTTCCATTTCCATATGGCTGTTTTCGTCCAGCTCGATGATCGTGGTGGGGTTCAGAACACGCTCTCCGCTGCCGTCCCCCTCGCCGTAATGCTTCTCCACATAGGTCAGCTTCGCGCCCTTGGCAAGGTGAAACGAATGGATGCCGTCATGCTCGGATTTCAGCCCGCCCGCGTTGTGAATGCCGCAGCCCGCGACGATCAGAACGTCGGCGTCCTCTCCGATATAGAAATCGTTGTAGACCAGATCGTTCAGCCCCGTTTCCGTCAGCAGGACCGGAATGTCCACCCGTTCGTTTTTGGTGTGCGGTTTGATGCGGATATCGATACCGGGCTTGTCCGTTTTGGTGACGATATCGATATTCGCGGTCGTATGCCGTCCGGCAAGCGCACCGTTGGCGCGGATGTTATACGCTCCCTCGGGAATGCTTTCCAGATCGGCGATTTCTTTCAAAAGCCCTTTCTGTATGCTGTCCAATGCCATGGTGATCCATTCGTCCTTCAAATTTTTTTGGTCAGCGCCGCACAGGTGCGCGCGGTCAGCAGTCCCGGAAGAACGTCCTCCCGTGTGCCGTCCTGCGTGACGCTTCCGTCTGCAATGACGATGATGCGGTCCGCGATGTTCAGAATGCGTTCCTGATGCGAAATGATCAGGATCGAGCCGTCGTTCTTTTTGTGCAGCTTCTCAAACACGGCGATCAGATTGTTGAAGCTCCAAAGGTCGATACCCGCTTCCGGCTCGTCAAACAGCGACAGTTTGGTTCCTCGCGCCATGACGGTCGCGATCTCGATCCGCTTGAGCTCGCCGCCGGACAGGCTGGCGTTGATCTCACGACCTACGTATTCCCGTGCGCACAGCCCGACCTCGGACAGATACGCGCATACCTCCGGCGCGGAAAGCGGCTTGCCGGACGCCAAGGAGATCAGATCCTGCACGGTCAGCCCCTTGAAGCGCACCGGCTGCTGAAACGCGTAGCTGATGCCCAGCGCCGCACGCTCGGTGATGGACAGATCGGTGATATCCTGACCGTCCAACAGGATGCGTCCGCCGCTCGGACGGTAAATGCCCGCGATCAGCTTGGCAAGCGTGGATTTCCCGCCGCCGTTCGGACCGGTGAAGGCAATGAATCCGTTCCCAAGCTCCAGATCGACGCAGCGAATGATCTCTTTTCCGTCCGCCTGATAGGAAAGATTCTCTAATGTGAGCATAAAAATGATGAAAGTCCTTTCAAAGAGGGTGTGCAAAGCGGGATTCAGTACAGTTCAAGCGTATCGCCGTGCGACAGATCCGTATCGTTCGGCGAAGTGTCGGCGCAAAGATAGCTGTGATTTTTGAGGATCGGATAGCATTCCCCGCCGGCGACGATATAATGCTCCAGCAGCAGAACGTCCCGCTGCTTCAGAAAGCGGTACAGCCGCCCGGTCGCGTCAAGGTCTGCACCGGACGGAACGGCTCTTCCGTTCGGGTGGTTGTGCGCCAGTACAAGCGCGCCCGCTCCCAATTGCTTTGCCCTGCTTGCGTAACCGCCGACGGAAAGCCGCACCGAGCCCTGCTCGTTGCTCATGACCGTCTGACGGTGCAGAATGCCGCCCTGTTGGCTCATATAGAACAGGATGGTGCGCTCCTTGCGGAATCCGGAAAACTGACGGACCAGATAGTCTTTGGAAAAGCCGGACGCGCCGAAACGATCCTCCTGCAAGCCGCGGGAGGATCGTTCGCACAGATAGCGTATCAGCGCAAGCAGCGAATCCGTTTGAGCCGACAGCCCGGCGGCCATATGCAGTTCCTCCGGCTGAGCCGCCAGCACGCCGTCGATCGAGCCGAACGACGCCAACAGCGTTTCCGCCAGCGGGCGCGTGTCAACGCGCGGAACCGAGTAAAACAGCATCAGCTCCAACAGATCCGTTTCCGAAAATGTTTCCGCTCCGACGGTCAAAAACCTGTCGCGTACACGCTTGCGATGTCCGTCGTGCTGATGGTCGGATTTCGTTGCCACATTGACCAACCTGCCTTTCGGCGTTATTTATGATTCTTGCGTACAATGGTGAGAAAGGCGGCAAATACCACGACGACCGCCGTGAACGCGGCGATCATGACCACGGTGCCGACGATCGGATCGACCGCCGCGCCTGCGGCGGAGGTGATGTCCGACATCACAGGATGGACTCGACTTTCTCGCCCTTTTCCAGCTTGTCAAAGAGCAGCTCCATGTTCATCAGCATGCGCGGATAGTGGAACGGACCTTTCCACATCGAACCCTTCTGCGTGTGGGAAACCGTGCCGTCCTTATGCAGATAACCGTACCATTCGCCGTATTCCTTGTCCGCAAAGTGACCGAACGCGTAGGCGTGTACCCGTTCAAACAGCTTCCAGTACTTCTCGTCCTTCGTGATGCTGTAGGCAAGCAGGGAAGCGATCAGCGCCTCGTCGTGTACCCACCACAGCTTCATGTCGTGTTCCAGCTGCTCCGGCGGTCTGCCGTTGACGTCCGTGAAATAGATATATCCGCCGTACTCCTTGTCCCAGCCCCATTCGGAGGAGCATTCAAAGATCTTCAATGCGGTCTTGAGCAGATCCTCGTCCTTGGTGTACAGGTACTGGTTCATCAAAAACCAGCTGTTCTCCATCGAATGCCCCGGGTTGATGCAGCGTCCGGCGGGCGTGTCGATGAACTCGCCGTTCGGACCGGTGGTCTCCAGAACACAGCCCAGCTCCGGCTTCCAATGGATGTCGATGATGCTCTTTGCCATTTCGTTCGCGATCTGCGTGTAGTACGCCGCTTTTGCCGGGTCGCAGCGGCGGAGAAGCTGAGCGGAGGAGACCATGACCATCGGAACGGCGACGGCGTCCTCGCTGCGGGTGGAGGCGTAGCCCTTGGGCGTGATCTTGTACGGATCGCTCGACGGGTCGCGGTACATCCGAAGCATTCCCTCAAAGCAGTCCTCGGCTTTTTGGATATAGCTGTGGTCCCCGGTCATCAGACCGTATTCCGCCATGGAAAGCACATAGAAGCTCTCCGTGAACATATACCGTCTTTTGCGAAGCGGTCTGCCGTCCTGTGCGAGCGTGAAGAACATTCTTCCGTCGCTGTCGGTCAGATGCTTTTCGATAAAGTCCACGCCGGTTTTCGCCGCCTGCACCCATTCGTCCTTTTTGCCGTAACGGTTGCAGAGCGTGGAAAAGGTCCATAAGCAGCGACCCTGAAACCAGCCGGACTTGTCCGTGCTGTACTGCTTGCCGACGCGGTCGATACAGGTCAGGTATCCGCCGTATTGCTTGTCGATCAGGTCGCTTTGCATCCAGAACGGGATGCAGTCGTCCATCAGCTGATGATGGTAAAAGGTTTTGTAGGAAGTAAAGAGAGATTTGTCCATGGAATGTGTCCCATCCTTCAAACGGAATTTTTTATATCTGTATTGTAACTCGTTTTTGCGTTCTTGTCAATCAAAATTGCGTAAAAAAATTGACAAACCCGTAAGGAAGTGCTATAATACCGTTCGGAAAGAACTTTGCTTGCGTAGGAAACGGCCGCCGCCGCACGGTGAGAAAGGACGGACTGTATGGATAGGAACCCGATTTCGGGAAAATGCACGGCATCCCGCACGGCTTGCCGTGTGGTATCGTTTGCGGTATTGCTCGCGCTTCTTTGCGTTTTTCTGTGTTCTTGCTCGTTTTCGCTGGAAAGCGCCCTGAACAAGGTGAAGGCGTATATCAACGGCGATGAGCCTTCCGAACCTCCCGTGGGGTTTGTGGAGTCGCGCGAAAACGAAACGTACAAATACGATGTGTATGAGGGTTATGCGGTTCTGACCGCGTACAAGGGAGAAGCCCTTCAGGTACAGGTGCCCGCCACGATCGACGGACTGCCCGTCCGCAGGATCGCGTCCCTTGCCTTTTATGAGGGAGCTGCCATCGAGGAGCTGGTCCTGCCGGAAGGCGTTACCGAGCTGGAAGAAAACGCGCTGTACTACTGCACCTCCCTCAAAAAGCTGACCCTGCCGGAATCGTTGACCAAGCTGGGGGATAAGTGCTTTTCCTGGTGCGGTGCGCTGACGGAGGTCACGCTTCCGAAGGG
>CAYPYA010000072.1:0-10154 GCA_964414775.1 uncultured Ruminococcus sp.
CACTCCTTTTCTGCTTCATACATATGTATATTTATGTATATTCTATCATATTATCGCGTTACTGTCAAGAGGTCGCACGTACCTTTTTTGAGCCGCAGTCGTTTTTTCCGGGCGGCAAACGAAAAGGAACGGCGTTTTGCCATTCCTTTTGTTTTTTGATTTGCCTATTTGCTGTTGACCGGCTGCTTCATTGCGGAATTGGGATATATCCGCAGTAACCGCATCTGCAAGCGACCATTCGGCTTTCGCTTATTAAAATGGAGACTCGGCGCTTACTTGCCCAGAAAGCCGCCGAGCTTGTCACCCAGGCCGCCCAGTTTGTCACCGATACCGTCAAGCTCGATCTTTGCCTTCACGCCATCGGCGATCTTTTCCAGCTGATCATTGGGCAGATCAACACCCAGCAGACCTTCCAACGTCGCCACCGGCTCCTTCTTGAAATTGGAAAGAAGCTGCGGATCACCCTTGATCTTTGCTGTCAGCTCTTCGATCTTTCCCTTAATATCCATGATTCGATCCTCACTTCAATCAAAGTATCTCTTCAGCAGACCCTCGAACGCTTTGCCGTGGCGAGCCTCGTCACGAGCCATTTCATGAACGGTGTCGTGGATCGCGTCCAGACCCAGCTCCTTCGCCTTCTTGGCAAGCTCGGTCTTCCCTGCCGTCGCGCCGTGCTCGGCGGCAACGCGCAGCTCGAGGTTCTTCTTGGTGCTGTCGGTCACGACCTCGCCGAGCAGTTCCGCAAATTTCGCGGCATGCTCCGCTTCCTCATACGCCGCCTTTTCCCAATACATACCGATCTCCGGATAGCCCTCGCGATAGGCGACGCGCGCCATGGCAAGATACATACCGACCTCGGTGCATTCTCCGGCAAAGTTCTGCTCCAGACCCTCCTTGATCTCGGCGGGAACGTCCTTGCCCACGCCTACGACATGCTCGGCAGCCCAGGTCTTCTCTTCCGTCGATTCCTCCTTGAAGCGGGAACCGGGAACGCCGCACTGCGGACATTTTTCGGGCGGGTTCTCTCCCTCATAGACATAACCGCAAACGGGACATACATACTTTTTCATCTCAGAAAGCCCTCCTATACGTATCATTTTTTGTAAAACCGTTTGTAATGCAATCGCAGGCAATTGCATTACACGCTCATTTTAACAAGAAATACGGTGCCTGTCAAGACTTTTTTACAAAAAAATTCTCCGCTGTTTTTTCGGAATCGCTCTTGACAAAACGGGACGCTGCAGCTACAATGAAGGATAGAAAGAAAAAGGAAAAAAGTGCCGAAAAACGGAAAGGACAGACCATCTATGGACAGAAAAATTCGTGTCGCGCTGATCGGCTGCGGCAACATCAGCAATTCGCACACCGGCGGGTACAAGGCCGTTCCCGAATTGGCGGACGTCGTCGCCTGCTGTGATCTGGACGAGAAGAAAGCAAAGGCGTATGCGGAGCACTACAACATCCCCGCCTACTACACCGATTACAACGAAATGCTGGCGAAGGAGAACCTTGACGCGGTTTCCGTCTGCACCTGGAACGCCGCGCACGCGGGAGCGACGATCGCCGCTTTGAACGCGGGCTGCAACGTGCTTTGCGAAAAGCCGATGGCGATGAACGCCGCCGAAGCAAAGGAAATGGAAGAAGCGGCTAAGAAAAACGGCAAGCTGCTGATGATCGGTTTCGTCCGCCGCTTCGGAAACGACGCGGACATCCTCAAAAGGTTCATTGACGCCGGGACGATGGGAGACGTATACTTTGCCAAGGCGACCTATCTGCGCCGCAGCGGCTGTCCGGGCGGCTGGTTCGGAGACAAGAAGTACTCCGGCGGCGGTCCGTTGATCGACCTGGGCGTTCACGTCATCGACCTGTGCCGCTATCTGGCGGGCAAGCCGAAGCCGGTCTCCGTTTACGGCGTGACCTACAACAACCTCGGAGACAACCGCGCAAACAACAAGAAGGATTGGGTCTCCACCAACAATCTCGGCATCGATTTCAAATACACGGTCGAGGATTTCGCGACCGCATTGATCCGGTTTGACAACGGTATGACGCTGAATGTGGAGGCGTCGTTCAATCTGAACATCAAGCACGACACCGGAAACATCGAGCTGTTCGGAACAAAGGCGGGCGCGCGCATCGACCCGCAGATCGAGTTCTTCTCCGACATGAACAACATGTTCGTGGACATCAAGCCCTCCGGAGACACCTCCCTGCAATTCAGCGGGCTGTTCAACCGCGAGATCCGTCATTTCGTGGAATGCGTACACGACGGCATCCCCTGCATCTCCCCCGCCGAGGACGGCGTTACGCTGATGAAGATCCTCGACGCGATCTACCAATCCGCAGAAACCGGTCACGAGGTCAAGATCGCAGACTGAGCAAAGCAATATCGCAATATAGCAATATAGCAAACCGGCGTTCCCAAAAGGAACGCCGGTTGTGTTTTTGTGTGTGCAATATGTTTTGCGCAGCCTTTATACATCCTCAAATTGAAGTTTTTGGGGGATTTTTAAGGGGGGCTTTTTCCCAAAAAGCCCCCCTTAAATGGGGTTTGGGGTTTCACCCCAAGCAAAAACTTCGCTCAGCCCTCCGCCTTGACGCGGTTCCACAGCTCGTCGTAATACGCGATGATCTCCGGGTCGAGGTTGGTGTAGTAGGTTGCCTTGATGGAGGAAGCGTCCTTCGGGTACAGGCACTCATAGTCCTTCAGGCTGTAATCCGGATGGTTCACCACGCCGGTATTCGGGCAGGTATAGCGGATATATTCCGCGTTCTGCAAGGCGACGTACGGCTCCATCAGGAAGTTGAGATACAGCATGGCGGCTTCGTAGTTCTGCGCGTTCTTGGGAACGCACATCGCGTCGAAAAAGATATTCGTTCCCTCTTTCGGCAGATAGAACGACAGATGGCTGCCGTCCCTGCCCGCCTCGTTCATGGCATCCACCATGGTGAGGTAATCGCCCGCGTAATAGGTCGCGATCGCCGCGTTTTCGCCCTGCATTTTGGCAAAGATCTGATCCATGACCCTGCCCTGCAGCAGCGGGGTCTGCTGCTTGACCTTTTCCGCGGCGCGGTCCCAATCGGCGGTATTCGTGGTATTGACGTCGATGCCCAACGCGTACATGGCGATGCCGAACGCGTCGCGGGCATTGTCGATCCCCAAAATCTGCCCTTTATACTTTTCGTTCCAGAGCAGAGACCATGTGCCGTCCACATCCGCTTCGTCCACCAGCGTATTGTTGTAGATCACGCCGAAGTAGCCGCCCGCATAGGGGACGGAATACGCGCCCGTCGGGTCGTAGCCGGGGTTGCGGTACTGTTCGTCGATATAATGGAAGTTCGTCAGCTTGGAGAAATCCAGCGGCTGCAAACGGTCCTCCGCGATCAGACGCGAAACCATATAGTCGGATGGAATCAGCAGGTCATAGGACACGCCGCCCGCGGCAAGCTGCGCGTACATGGACTCATTGCTGTCGTAGGTGTCGTACACGACGTGGATGCCGGTGACCGCCTCGAAGGCAAGGTTCACGTCCAGACTGTCGTCCTCACCGTCGGAGATATATTCTCCCCAGTTGTAGACGTACAGCGTCGTTCCCGCAAGACCGTTGGTATAATCCCCCTCCAATTTCCCCTTGAGTTCTTCCCGCAGCTCCTCCAGACGGTCTCCCTTTCCGCAGGAGGAAAGCGTCAGGACGGGAATGCACAGCAGCAGCAAGGCAAGCGCCAGGCAAACGGTTTTTTTCATGTCAATGGGTTCCTTTCTGTTTTTTCTCCGAGTGGATCTGCAGCAGATTGACCGCGAGCATCAGCACAAGGATGGTAATGAAGATCAACGTGTACAGCGCATAGTAGGTCGGGGCGATCTCCTTACGGACCGCCGTATACAGGCTGGTCGCAAGAATGCTGAAATGCCCGTTGGTATAGTAGCTGATGATGAAATCGTCCAGCGACAATGTAAACGCCATGATGAAGCCGGAGACGATCCCCGGAACGATGCCGGGGAAAATGACCTTCCAAAAGGCGCGCGAGGGCGTACAGCCCAGGTCCATCGCCGCTTCGTACTGACTGCGGTCGGACTGGTACAGCTTCGGCAGGACGTTGAGGATGACGTAGGGCAGGTTGAACGTGATGTGTGCGATCAGCAGAGTTCCGAAGCCCAGAACCGTGCCGCTTCCGAGCAGTCTGCCGACAAAGGTGAACAGCAGCATCAGCGATACGCCCGTGATGATATCCGGATTGGTCAGCGGGATATTCGTCACGCTGTTGACCGCGCTTTTGAGCTTTTTGGACTTCATACGGAAGATGCCGTACGCGGCGATCACGCCCAGCACCGTCGCCGTGACCGCGGCGGTGACGGAGATCAGCAGCGTATTGCGCAGGACCGCCATCAGGCTGTAATCCCGAAACAGGTTTTCGTACCACCGAAAGGAAAAGCCGGCAAACATGGTCATGCTTTTCGCGGAATTGAAGGAAAACAGGATCATGATCAGGATGGGTGCATACAGCACCGCGTAGATCAGTCCGAGGAACACTCTTCCGACGATCTTCATACGAGCATGCTCCCCCCTTCCTCATCCGACGAAAAGCGGTTCAGGATCAGCATACTCAGCAGTATGACCGCCATCAGCACCAGAGACAGCGCCGCCGCGGCGGGAAGATTGTTCTGTGTATGGATCTGGCTCTCGATCAGGTCCCCAATCATGAAATCTCCCGTCCCGCCCATGGCTTTGGAGATATAGAAGGTGCTGACCGAGGGGACGAACACCATGATGATACCGGACACGACGCCCGGAACGGTCAGCGGAAGCACCACGCGGCGCAGGCGCTGGAAGGCATTACAGCCGAGGTCCTCCGCCGCCTCCGACAGGGACGGATCGATGCGGGACATGACGTTATAGATCGGCAGGATCATATAGGGAAGATAGTTATATACCATTCCGAAAATGACCGCGCCCGTGTGATTGAGCAAGGGGATCTGACCGATACCGACGAACGCCAGGAACTGGTTGATCAGCCCGTTGCTGTCCATCAGCGTCGTCAGGCAGTAGGTACGGATCAGCAGATTGATCCACATCGGGAGCATGACGAACATATTCGCGATCTTCTGCGAGGCGGGACGGCACTTGCACACGACGTAGGCGAACGGATAGGCAATCACAAGCGTGATCGCGGTCGCGGCAAGCGAATACAGGAGCGAACGCAGCATCACGCTTTTGTAGTCGCGCAGCTGTGCGAGATTGCTCCATGTGAAGCTTCCGTTTGCGTCGGTAAACGCATAGTACACGACGATCACCAGCGGGATCAGGATGAACAGCGCCGCCCAGAGCAGGTACGGTGCGTTCAGGATCGCGGTCTTGAGCGAACGCCGCCGCTTCGCCGTTTTCACGCCGCCGCTCACGGTTCGTCCTCCGCGCAGTCCGCGTCCGTTTCATCCGAAAAGCTGCTGTAATCTCCGTACAGACCGGAATACTCCGATTTATGCATGACGTGAATGGAATCCGGATCCAGCACGATGCCGATGGTCTGCCCCTCGGCGTACGCGTCGGTGGTCTGCACCATCCACTTGAAGCCCTTGACCTCGACGATCAGCTCGTAGTAGTCGCCCTTGAACGTCGCCTGCGTGATCGTTCCGGTGATCATGCCCTCTCCCGGCGGGACGATATCCACGTCCTCCGGGCGGATGACCACGTCCACCGGCTCGTCATGCGCAAAGCCCTCGTCCACGCAGACAAACGTGTGTCCCGCGAACGTGACGGTGTCGTCCCGGTTCATGACGCCGTCGATGATGTTGGATTCCCCGATGAAATCCGCGACGAACGCGTTTTTCGGTTCATTATAGATATCAACGGGAGAGCCGATCTGCTGGATCTTCCCGTCGTTCATCACCACCACCACGTCCGACATGGAAAGCGCTTCCTCCTGATCGTGCGTGACGAAAATGAACGTGATGCCCGTCTCCCGCTGGATACGGCGAAGCTCCACCTGCATATCCTTTCGCAGCTTCGCGTCCAGAGCGGAGAGCGGTTCGTCCAGCAGCAGAACGGACGGACGGTTGACAAGCGCACGCGCGATGGCGACCCGCTGCTGCTGACCGCCGGACAGGTTGGTGACCTTTCGCTTCTCGTAGCCCTCTAAGTTGACAAGCTTGAGCATTTCCCGTACTTTCTGCGAAATCTCCTGCTTGGACGCTCCCTTGACGCGCAGACCGAACGCGACGTTCTCATACACGTTCAGATGCGGGAACAGCGCGTACCGCTGGAAAATGGTATTGACCGGGCGGCGGTACGGCGGAACGTCGTTGACCCGCTGCTCGCCAAAAAAAACATCCCCCGTATCCGGTTGCAGGAAGCCTGCAATGATCCGCAGCGTCGTGGTCTTTCCACAGCCGGATCTGCCGAGAAACGTGACAAACGTGCCATCCTGAATGCTCAGATTCAGGCGGTCGAGAATCAGTTCCCCGTCAAAGGAAACGGAGATGTCTTTCAGTTCGATGATGTTCTTTTTTTCCATTTTGCATCCACCCTTTGCGGCTTTTGACCGCGTATCGTTTTGCTTTTTACAAAACTCTGCGCAGACCCACGACAGACTAACCGCAACGCCCCGCAAAGAGTTTTTACAAATCCGCTTTTCTCACAAAAGGAGAGGGCGGCTTGCCGTTACGGTTGCTCAAACGCCTTTTCGTTTTTCAAAAAAGCGTAACGGTTCCTGTTCGGAACTGCCTGTCGAGCACATTTATTTTATTTTTCAGGCAGGATGTATACCTGCCAGGCAGGGCATATGCCTGCTTCGTGTGCATCCTCCGTCGAAAATGAATCCGACGACGAACATGGCGGCACAGATGCAAAAAAACTAAGTGTGTTCCATTATATGCTTTTTTTTCGGTTTGTCAATAGGTTTTATATATTTTCTTCGACAGATCCCGACGCCTTGTCCCCTCCTCAAAACGGCGCGGCGATCTTTTCCTCCCGCTCGCGGTCATAGGTGGTCTTCAGAATGACCGGCGTCAAGAAGCTCGACAGGATGATCAGCAAAAGCAGGAACGGCAGGATGGACGCGTCGATGATCCCGCTGTCCACACCGCGCTGGGCGCAGATCAGCGCCACCTCCGCGCGCACCATCATCCCCACACCGACGCGCAGCGAGTCTCTGGACGAATAGCCGCACAGCCGGGCGGTCAGACCGCAGCCGAGCACCTTTCCCGCAAGACCCGCCAGAATATAGCAAACGCCGAACGCGACCATACCTTTTGTGATGCCCGAAAAATCCGCCGTGATGCCGATATTGGCAAAAAATACCGGTCCGAAGATCATATAGCTCATGATGTCGCTGCGGCGGTCGATATACGCCGTGTCTCGGTTGCCCGACAGCACCAGCCCCGCAAAGAACGCCCCCGTAATATCCGCGACGCCGAACCAGCGCTCGCTTGCGTAGGCAAAGAAGAAGCAGGCGGCAAGCCCCATGATCGGAATGGTGCGGTGGTGCGGCATTTTCTCGCTCAGCTTACGGAAAGCAAGCCGCAGCAGCCAACCCAGCGCGAACGCGAACACGAAGAACAGGCAGGTCTTCAGCAAAACCATCCACGGATTGACCGTCTGCGCCCCCGACGCACCCAGCGCGATGATGAACGAAAGCACGATCACGCCGATGATATCGTCCAGAATCGCCGCCGCGACAATGGTGCTTCCGACCTTGCCCTGCAGCTTTCCCATTTCCTTCAAGGACGCGACGGTGACGCTGACAGAGGTCGCCGTCAGGATGCAGCCGTAAAACAGGCTTTGCGTGATGCTTTCCGCGGAAAAGCCGTGAAACGCCCACGCCGCGAGAAACCCAAGCCCCATCGGAACCGCCACGCCCGCGACGGTGATCAGCACGGCGGGACCGCCGACGGCGCGGATCTGCTTGACGTCCGTTTCCAGTCCGGCGGAAAACATGATCAGAATGACGCCGATCTTGGCAAGGAAGCCTAACCCCTCTACCGCTATCCCGCTGATGAGCACTTCCCCCGTCAGGTTGCGCAGAACGCCCAGCAGAACGCCCGCCAGCAGCAGTCCCACGACCTGCGGCAGATGCAGTTTTTCGCACAGCTTTGACAGCAGCTTGGAAAAAAACAGGATCAATGCCAGCGGAAGCAGCATTTCGAAATATTCCACAGTACCGATACTTCCTTTTTACGGATCTTTTTCTATGACATTATACGCCGCCATGCAATAAAAATCAATCGGCAGTTTCCCCGTTTTCGTCTGCTTTTTCCGTTTTCTCTTGGCATAAATGCAACAGGGAGCGCATACAAAAAACGCCCCGACGGAACGCGGACATGCCGAACCCGTTTATGGGAATCGCCGCTTGTTTTCCCGATTCTTTTCGGACGATTTTTAACATATTTGTAAAAAAATATGTATGACGGTTTACAAATCCGCATTCGAACGCTATAATGAGGACGATACGGGAATCAACCGCGTACTACGTACTACATAATGTACGCATCGCAGCTTGCGGTCTCACGCTTCCCGTTTTCATTTTTTGAAAAAGGATCGATCTCGTCTATGGCCGTTTCCGTTTCTCTGAAATACAAAGCGCTTTCTCTCGGAACGCTCCTGCTTTGCAGCGGCATTCTGGTCTTCTTCCGGGTATACGTCCTGAAGACCGGACAGGGGGGGACCGCCTGCGCCGCTCTGACGGCATTTGCCTGTTTGCTGTTATCGGTGCTGTCTTTCTTTGTCGGAAAACGCTGTTCAAATCAGCTGGCACACGGTCTGCCGTCGGTCACGTTCGGCGCGTCCGTTACGGGATTTTTGCTGTTGAGCGTACTGATCGTCTCGATCCATTCCGCCTATTTTGCGTCGGAGGAGTTACGCGTCACGGACGAAAACATGATCGTTTCGCTGCTGCTGAAAGCGTTTACCCTGCTGTCCGCGGTCTACTTTCTCATGACCGCCGCCAGCATGAAGCTGCCGCGGAAGAAGGCATTGCATCTGCTGCTTGCCATCATGCCGGTGCTGTTTTACGCGTTCCTGATCCTGAACGAGTTCATCAACAACCGTACCATGCCGCTTGCCGAATCCGGCGGATACCATATGCTGGGCATGATCTTCACCATGCTGTATTTCCTTTGTGAAGGGAAGCTGCTGATCGGAACGGGGAACACCGTGCTGTTTCTTGCGACGGGGCAGACGGCGTTCCTGTTATGCGCCGTATACAACATTCCCGCGCTGGTACAGGTCCTGCAGGGCGGCAGCTCGCAGCTGCAATTGGTCTATTCCCTGATGACGCTCGCGGTCATGATCTATCTGTTCACCCGCATGGCGTCCCTGCGCCCCGCTTCAAAGGCGCCCGCTTCTCCCGAAGACGATCCCGCATAATCGGAATACGGAAACGAAAAATCGCATATAGATAAAGCAGAACGGTTGTTCAAGGAAAGGACGTGCCTTCCGAGGATGAAAAACTTTCTGCTTTATTTTTTCGCGCTGCTGCTTTGTCTGATCCTGCTCCCGCTTGCCCCGCGGCTGTTCCCGTTCCCGAAAGAGCAGCCGGAGCAAGCGTGCATCCATCTGCTGCAAAGCAAGGACGGGAGCATACGGGAAATTCCGCTTGAGGACTATGTGATCGGCGTGTTGGACGCGGCAGGCTATCCGTATGACACGGAAACGCTCAAGGCCATCGCCGTCGCCGTCCGAAGCAGCGCGCTGTACAGCGAGCAAAAACGTCCCGTTCACGAAAACGCGGCAGTCTGCGACGATCCGCATTGCTGTGCAGCGTTTTCGTCGGAGGGATTTTCGGAAGCGTCGGTACAGGCGGCGGCGGAGACGGTCGGGCAGGTCGTCGCCTATCGCGGCGAGCCGATCGCGGCATTGACGCACGAAAGCTCCGGCGCATACACGCAAAGCAGTCTCAGTCTGTACGGGGTGGACTTGCCCTACCTGACGGAGGTGCGCAATGTCCAGGAGGGGTTCGAAACGACGCGCCGCTTTGAAACGCAGGCGTTCCTTTCGCTGTTGGGCAAAGCGGAAGCAGATAGCGCGGACGAGCTGATCTTAGCGTACGACATTTCCGGACGGGTGCGGGAGGCGCGGCTGGGCTCGTTGATCCTCAGCGGGCAGCAGCTTGCGGACAGGCTGTCCCTGCCGTCCTGCTGTTTCACGCTGGAGCAGGTCGGA
>CAYPYA010000073.1:0-5337 GCA_964414775.1 uncultured Ruminococcus sp.
CAGCTGCGAGCTCTTCAGATAGACCGCACCGTCTGCGCGCTTGTCTTCCGGGGTGACATACGAAAGGTCGATCTTCCCGTCGTCCTTGTTTCCGTCGTCCATCGTCAGGTCGGTATGATCCAGAACGACGATGCCGGGATCCGCTCCGAGATGCTCGGTATACGCGTACGCTTCGTTCAGCGCCGTGACAACACAGCCCGCTGCAGGATCCTGCAATGCGACCTCCGTCAAAGCGACGGACGTGCCGGTAAAGGTCACCGTCAGCCTGATGTACTGCGCCTTGGTCACCATACGGGTCGCATCCGTTGTGAGCTCCACGATCTGCGCGCCCGTCACAGTCTTCGTTACGGGTTTGCCCGATGCGACGTCATAGAAGTCCTTTCCGTCCTCGGACAGCTCGAACTCAACGGACGGAACAACGATCCCGTTGTCCGCGTCTGCGAAGACGCTCAGCGCAACGCCGCTCGTCGTCTTGACCTCGCCGAGATCGACCGTAATGACCGCGATCGTCAGCTTGGCAGCGTCCGTAGCAGTGATCGTCACCATCTTGTCGTTGGCAGCCGTCGCATCCGCGGCGGTCTCCCCGTCGATCAGCTTCGCAAGCACATCGCTTGCAATCTCGTTTGTGTTAACCACCGTTGCGGACACGCTCGCCGTACCTGCCGCGCCGACCGTCAGCGCCACGGTCAATGTCATGACCAGCGCCGCGCACAACAGCACAGCAAGCAGTTGTTTCAAATGTTTCATTTGTGTTCCTCCCTTATTTTATTATGCGGCTTTTCGCCGCATTTTTGACGAATTTTTGATCTGCACGTGAACAATTGCAGTTCTTTTGCAGACCGATCCTATGATACCACACTTTTCTGCAAATTGCAAGGGGGCATCTTTATCTTTCTAAAATTTTCCGCTCGACCCGCCGTGCGATCTGCCGGAAGAGGAGGTGTGCGTTCTGCCGGAGGACTGCTGCGGACGAGCCTGCCTGCTGACCGTGGCATACAAGAACCGATCGCTGCTTCCGATCAGCTGAAAGCTGTTTTTTCGAATATATGGATTCGCCGCCGCCTGTGCGCGGACGGTTTTCAGCTTGGATTTCATGCAAAGCGTCACGATCCCCGCAACGGCAAGTCCGATCCCCAACGCGATCAGCAGATTGCGCGCAAGCGGGAAACGGAACGCCTTGTTGCTAAACCGCTCGCAGTCGGAAGCGAAGGTGTCGAACGCTTTCGCGTATCTGCCCTTGCTCAACAGCGGGATCACGTCCTCCTCCATCGTCTCCAGACGCGAGTCCGTCATGATCCGAATGCCTTTGCCCGTCGTGGAGATCGCCCAATCGTGCGATTCCATGGAGACCAACAGCAAAATGCCGTCCTCTCCCCAGCCGAGCGCAGCGCCCTGATAGTCAAAATAATCGTCCGCGTACTCCGTCGCACTCTTGCCGCTCAGCGTATCCACCGTCACCACCGCGACGGTCACGCCCTGTTGACGGCTGACCTGCTCCAAACGCGTTTCCAGCTCCGCACGCTCGCTTGCGTCCAGCAGTCCCGCAAGATCCTGCACATATGTCGTCTCCTGCGCACCGACGCAGGTCAGGCCGATCGGCAGCAGCAAAAGGAGAAGCAGAAAAAATACCGCAATTCGTTTCATTGCCATGACCATTCCTTTCTTAGCCGTCTTAGCTAACACGAAAGATTTTGTGCGGTTCGCCGCAGGCGAATGTCGGTCGCAGTCGAGCGACAAGCACAAAACTTTCAGTTTGAAAGATTCATCTTTCAAACTTTATAATAGCCATATCAGCCATAACAACGCAAACACGCCCGCCGACACTGCGCCGAGCAGTCCGAAAAACCAACGGAAAAACGCCGCCTTGTCCATCGGAAGATCACCGACGAACTTCCCCGTCTGCCCGTTCATGGCAAACAGGTACGGCGTGTTCCGCCAGGTCGTCTGCAGCATCCAGACCGGATACAACGCGTACCGAACGCTCCCGTTCTGCAATTGCACGCTGCCCTGCTGCGGCACCACCGTCACATAGCCCTTCACAGTTTCCGCAAACGCCTCTTCGGTGCTTTTACGGATGCGCTGATTGGCGCGTTCCATGCTGTCCTCGGCGGAAACGTCGTACTTATCCGCCAGATACCCCGCCAGATAGGCGGTCTGAAAGTCCACCGCGTCGCGGAAATCATACGGCTCCAGCGATTCCATCAGCTCATCCTGCATTTTCCGGGAACCGTCCACGGGAACGCAGGAGAAGCCGAGGCTGCCCGAACGGCTGATCGCGTAAAAGCTGGTTTCCGTATACAGATAGTCGCGGCTGCTCCAATGGCGCACCCGCGTCGCACGGTAGTGCATCTGTGCGTCCGCGTCCGCGTCGAACAGCCAGACCGGAACGTACACGCCCTTCACTTCGTCCAAATGGTTCTCGTCCTTGAAGACCTTCGGCAGCAGCCGTTTTCCGCAAAGGTGCTTCTTCAGCCCCTCCTTCGCGGCTTTCTTGTCCAGCTTGAACGGGATCACGCAGTCCGGGCGCAGCGAACCGGAAACGCGGTCGGTCAGAACGACCGGGTTTCCGCAATACGGGCAGGAGGTCGCGGAGGTGGTTTCATCCGTCAGGATCTCTCCGCCGCAGGAATTGCACACATACTGGCGCAGGTTGCCCGTTTCGCCGTCTTCCCAGTCCGTACCGGGCGTTTTGTCCCATTGCAGGTTGTCTTGGGGCTCGTTCTTCAGCTCCTCGTCCAGTTCCCGCAGCGTTTCCGTTTCGAATTCCGTATCGCAGTACGGACATTTCATTTTTTGCGTCTGACTGTCAAACGCGATCGCGCCGCCGCAGCAGGGGCATTTGTATTCCAATACGTCTGCCATGCGCTTCTCCCGTTACTGCCGATCGGCGTCGTCAAACGGATCGCCGCATTCGGGGCAGAACTTCGGCGGGTTGGACGGGTCGGACGGCTTCCAGCCGCACTTGTCGCATTGCAGGACCGGCTTTCTCTTGCCGCAGTTCTGGCAGAATTTCCCTTGGTTCTGCGCCCCGCAGGAGCAGGTCCAGGAATCGTTCGCGGGACGCTTCGCGCCGCATTCGGGGCAGAAATTCCCGCTCGCCTGCGCTCCGCAAGCGCATTTCCATGTATTGTCGTTGTTGCCGGAGGGCTGCGCGTTCTGTGTATTCTGCGCATTTCCCATTGCAAACAGGTTCTGCGCGTTGGCGCCGCCCGCCTGACCTGCCA
This sequence comes from uncultured Ruminococcus sp., assembly GCA_964414775.1. GTDB lineage: Bacteria > Bacillota > Clostridia > Oscillospirales > CAG-382 > Coliplasma. Next base: position 3,225 of record CAYPYA010000073.1, read on the forward strand.
TGCCCATGCCCATGAAGCCCATCATCGCGCCGTTCGGGTTGCCCGCGGCGGTCTTCATCGCGTCCGACTGTGCGCCGACCAGAGTCGCCGCCGCCATCGTCGGGTCGCGCAGGATCGCGGTGCGCTGTGCCTGCTTGATCAGCTCCGCGTCGTCGTCCGGCAAAGTCACCGATCCGAGCGCAACGCTCACGACCTTCAGCCCGCGCAGCTCGCCCCATTTGGACGAAAGCGCCTCGTTCATGGCGTTTTCCAGATCGGTGTTGTGCGCAACGATCTGATTCGGGCGCAGCTCCAGCTCGGAAAGCTTCCCGAACGCGGGCTGCAGCGCGGAAATGAACTCGGTCTTGAGCTGTCCGTCGATGTCAGAACGGGTGTATTCCTGCTCGATGTTGCCGCAGACGTTGGTGTAGAACAGCAGCGGGTCGCTGATCTTATAGGAATATACGCCCGAACAGCGGACGGAAACGTCGATGTCAAGCCCGATCTTGGAATCCACCACGCGGAACGGGATCGGGTTGGGCGTTCCGAACTTGTTGTCGATCAGCTCCTTGGTGTTGAAATAGTACACCCGCTGATCCTTTCCGGTATCCCCGCCGTAGGTGAAGCGCTTCCCGATGGTTTTGAAGGTGTTCAGGATCCCCTGACCGAGAGAACCGGCAAAGATGCTCGGCTCGCTGGACGTATCGTATGTAAATTCGCCCGGCTCGGCGCAGACCTCGACGACCTTGCCCTGCTCGACGATGATCATGCATTGACCGTCCGCAACCGCGATCCCGCTTCCGTTGGAGATGATGTTGTCGTTGCCCTTGGTGTTGGAGGAACGTCCGCTGACGCGTTTGCGTCCCTTGGTCACCAAAACGTCCTTATCCAGCGCGTCGCAGTAGAAAAACTCTTTCCATTGATCGGCAAGCGTTCCGCCGAGCGCGCCGATTCCCGCCTTGATCAATCCCATTTTCCAAAACTCCTTTTCAAAATGATCTGATACCCGTGATTTCATCCTATTCTTATCAATATGATCATATCATATTTACGGCGCATTTGCAACCGTTTTTGAAAGATTGATGCAAAAAATCGACGCGTTTGCGGAACACTAAAATCAAAGACACAAAAGAAAGGAAGCCTGCATGCGAAACATTGCGCTGTTCGACGCCAAGCCGTACGACAGGCCCGCGTTCACGCGGATCGGGCAGGAGCGCGGCGTCAACTATCATTTTTTTGAAACACGTCTTTCCGCGGACACCGCGCCGCTGGCTTCGGGCTTTGACGGCGTTTGCATTTTCGTCAACGACGTTGCCGACCGCGCCGTGATCGACCGATTGGAACAGGAGGGCGTGCGTCTGCTTGCCTTGCGCTGCGCGGGCTACAACAACGTCGATACCGCCTACGCCTACGGGAAGGTGCACGTCGTCCACGTTCCCGCCTACTCCCCTTACGCCGTGGCGGAGCACGCCATAGCGATGCTGTTGACCTCCATACGGCGCATCCACAAGGCCTATCTGCGCACCAAGGATTTCAATTTCAGCCTGACGGGGCTGACCGGCTTTGAACTGCACGGAAAGACGGTCGGTGTGATCGGAACGGGCAGGATCGGGCGGGTGTTCATCGACCTGTGCAGGGGCTTCGGCATGAACGTTCTGGCATACGACCCGTTCCCGCTCGCGGGCAGCGGTCTGCACTATGTGCCGCCAGAGCAATTGTTCGCCGAAAGCGACGTCATCTCCCTGCATTGCCCCCTGACGAACGACACATTGCACCTCATCAACGAAAACAGCATCCGTCAAATGAAAAAAGGCGTCGTTCTGATCAACACCTCACGCGGCGGGTTGGTAGACGCGAACGCCTTGCTGTCCGGCATCAAGTCGCGCAAGATCGGCGCGGCGTGCATGGACGTTTATGAAGAGGAAGCGGACATCTTCTTCGAGGATTTTTCGGGGCATATCCTGGAGGACGACACGCTGGCAAGACTGCTTTCCATGCCGAACGTGCTGGTCACGTCCCATCAGGCGTTCCTGACCGAGGAAGCGCTGGTCAACATCGCCTCCACCACGACGGACAACATCCTGACCTTTTTTGAAACGGGCGGCTGTGAAAACGAGCTTTGCTACCGCTGCGG
>CAYPYA010000074.1:0-10090 GCA_964414775.1 uncultured Ruminococcus sp.
CACCTTCTATCAATCCCCCGGTAGAACCGGGGGATTTTTTCCACGCCGTAAGGCAGCATCAAAAACCGTGTCGAACAGTGCTGCTTTTCTACACGGTTTTTCGTCAGGCTGATGACAGATGGAGTTTGTCATCAGCCTGAGCGTTCCCCTTACGGAGAACGCCGGGTGCGGCTCTTTCTTTCGCATCGAAACGCGCGTGAAACGCATTTCAAACCGTCAAAAAAAGCCGTCCGAAGCATTCTCTAAAAATGCCGGACGGCTTTTGTGATAACTTCTTGTGAATAAGTCTGACAGGCAGTTACGCTCTGCCCAAGGCAGCCCGAAACGCGCTTGCTTGTTTGGCTTCGCCGTTCGTTATCCGATCGGGAATGTGACCGTGACGGTCGTCCCTTGGTTCTCCGTGCTTTGCAGGTCGATCTTCGCGTGATGAAGCCTTGCCGCGTGCTTGACGATGGAAAGCCCCAGCCCCGTGCCGCCCAGCTGCTTGGAACGGCTCTTATCCACACGGTAGAAGCGTTCGAAGATACGCTCCCGATGCTCCGGCGGGATCCCGATCCCGGTGTCCGCAACCGCCAGAACAGCATGACCGCCTTCCGTCTTGACGGTCACATTGACGCTTCCGTGCTCGCGGTTGTACTTGATCGCGTTGTCGCAAAGATTGAACACAACGCTTTGCAGCAGCTGCGGAATGCCCTCTATGACCGCAGGTTCTCCCTCCAGAGTCATGGTGGTCCCTGCGTTCTCCGCCTCGGTCTGCAGGGAGCTCACGGTCTCCTTTGCCAGGGCAAACAGATCGACCTTCTCGCGCTTCATGTCGTCCGCCCCCTCGTCCAGATGGGACAGACGGATGATGTCCTCCACCAATCGGATCATGCGCTGTGCTTCCCCCTGCATGCGGGTATAAAATTCCATCCGATCCTGCTCCCGCACGATCCCGTTTGCCAGAAGCTCCGCCGAACCCGCGATGGTGTGCAGAGGCGTTTTCAGTTCATGCGAAACGTTCGCGGTGAACTCCCGCCGCATCTGCTCCGCCTTTTCCTTCTCGGTGACGTCGATCGCCAAAAGCACCGAGCCGGACAGGGTCTCCCCGTTCTTGACGGGACTGAGCCTTAGCTGATAGCGTCCGCCCGCAAGCTCCACCGTTCTCTCGTCGCGGCTTCCCGACTCCATACCGGAAAGCAAGCCGGATATGCGGGGGTCGCGGTTGACCGAAAGCAGATGCTGTCCGATGCAGGAGGAATCCGTTCCGAAAATGCGTTTGGCGGCGGGGTTGATCTCCAGCACGTTGCCCTTGGGGTCCAGAAGCAGGATCCCCTCGGTCATGTTCTCGGTGATCGCTTCAAATTCCTTTTGCTTGCGATCCAGTTCCTCTTTTTGGTATCGGATCTGCCGTTGCTGGCTGTCGATGCGGTGCAGTAGCGGCGCCAATTCGTCATATCCCTGCCCGTCCGACGGCTGTTCCAGATCCAGCGTGTTCAGCGGCTTCACGATCCGCTTCGACAGGCGCGACGCCAGCACAAGCGAAAGAATGACGGCAAACACCATGATGACGCAAACGGGCTGTATCATGCCCAAAAGCAGAGTCAGAAGCGTGTTCTGCGAGACGGAAAGGCGTATCACGGAGCCGTCCGGCAGCTTCTTTGCGCAGTAGAGAGAGCGCTCCATCAGCGTGACCGAGTATCGGGAGCTTTCGCCCGTTCCGGTCGCAAGGGCTTGCTTGATCTCTTCACGCTCCAAATGGTTTTCCATTTCGTCGGGATCCGAGCGGTTGTCATAGAGGACGTTTCCGTCCGCGCCGACCCACGTAATGCGGTACCGGGTCGTGTCCAGACCGTCAAAATATTTGCCCCCCTCGTTGGCGACGGCGTGGGACGCAAGCTCTGTCTGTATGCGCAGCTGCTCCTTCTGTACGCTGCCGAAGTAGTCATACAGGACAAACAGAAACAAGGTCACCGAAGCCAAAAAGATGCCGAGGGTGACCAGACAAATGGAACGGAATATGCGTTTCGTCATAAGCGTGCCTCCATCCGATAGCCGACGCCGCGCACCGTTTCGATGTATTCGCCGCAAATACCCAGCTTTGTCCGCAGCGTTCCGATATGGACGTCCACCGTTCGCGTTTCTCCGATATAGCGATCTCCCCAGACGCTGTCCAAAAGCTGATCGCGGGTAAGCACGTGACCGAGATGCTCCATGAATGTTTTCAGAAGCTCGTATTCCTTCAGCGTCAGCAGTACGCGCTCGCCGCATGCCAGAACGGTATGCTCGCCGGTATTGAGCGTCAGCTCGCCGACCTGCAAAAGTCTTGCCTTTTCCGCCCGCTCCGTGCGCCTTAGAACGGCACGCACGCGGGACAGCATTTCCATCATGCCGAAGGGCTTTGCAAGGTAGTCGTCCGCGCCGAGGTCGAGCCCGATCACCTTGTCGTATTCCGTCCCCTTTGCCGTCGCCATGATGACGGGGATATCCGCCGTGGCGGCATGGCTGCGCAGCCGCTTCAGAATCGAGAGCCCGTCCTCGCCGGGAAGCATGATGTCCAGCAGGATGAGCCGGGGTCTGTCCGTCTTCAACGCCTGCGTAAGCGCAAAGCCGTCCGTCAGCCCCTTCGCCTCGTATCCCGCGGCGTTCAACGTATAGATCATCAGGTCGCGGATGCCGTTATCGTCCTCAACGCAAAAGATCATGGTTTTCCCTTCCTTCGGCGATCAATTTCAAAATTTCAGAATTTCAGAACCGGTATCATCAAGATACGGTATACCGTAAAACCAGTATACCGTAAAACCATTCGTCCGTCAATGCCGGATCGAAATTTTTTTAGTCATAAATCACGCTTCTCGATGTCCCAAGATCGAAAACATCACCCATTCCGCGATATTCGCGGCGTGATCGCCCATCCGTTCCAGGTATTTGGCGATCATCAGAAGGTCCAGCGCGTATTCGCCGTCGGTGTCATGATCCCGCAAAGCCTCGATCAGCGCGGACTTGATCCGATTGAAGTGTCCGTCCACCACGTCGTCGTAGGCGATAACGGACTTTGCCAGCTGCACATCGTTTTTGACAAACGCGTCGATGCTGTTCGTCACCATTTGGATGGTGGCAAGCGCCATGTCGTGAATGTTCAGCTTGTCGTGCGTGGCTTTGATATGCTCCATGCCGACGATCTCCGCGATGTCGGCGGAGTTGTTGCCGATCCGTTCCATATCCGTCACCATTTTCAGCGCCGAGGAGATCGTCCGCAGATCCCTTGCCACCGGCTGCTGCTGAAGCAGGAGACGCATGCACATCGCCTCAATGTCCCGTTCCTTTCGGTCGATCTGAGAAGAAAAGTCGAAAACCTCTCCCGCCTTTGCGGGATCGCCCTCCTCCAACGCCTTCGCGGACAGGGAAATGGCGCTTTCGCAGAGCGCCCCCATCATGATCAGCTCCTTATGCAAAGCAAAGAGCTGTTCGTCGAATTTTGAACGCATTATCCGAACCTCCCCGTAATATAGTCCTCTGTTCTCTTGTCGTTCGGCATGGAGAAGATCTTCTCCGTGTCGCCGAATTCGATCATCTCCCCCAACAGGAAGAAGGCGGTCTTGTCGGAAATGCGGACGGCCTGCTGCATGTTATGGGTGACGATGATGATGGTGTACTTCTCCTTGAGGGATATGGCAAGCTCCTCGATCTTGGAGGTGGAGATCGGATCGAGGGCGCTGGTCGGCTCGTCCATCAGAAGCACGTCCGGCTCTACCGCCAGGGCGCGGGCGATGCAAAGCCGTTGCTGCTGACCGCCGGAAAGGCCGAGCGCGTTCTTTTTCAGCCTGTCCTTGACCTCCTCCCAGATCGCCGCGTCCCGCAGGGAGCGTTCCACGATATCGTCCAGCTTCGCACGGCTCTTGATCCCGTGCGTCCGCGGACCGTAGGCGATGTTGTCGTAAATGCTCATGGGGAACGGGTTGGGCTTTTGAAAGACCATGCCGATCTCCTTGCGAAGCATATTGACGTCCACCGACGGCGAGAAAATGTTTTCTCCGTTGTAACGGACCTCCCCCGTGATCTTGACGCCGGGGATCAGGTCATTCATACGGTTCAATGTTTTAAGAAAGGTGGATTTTCCGCATCCGGACGGACCGATCAGAGCGGTGATGGCTCTGTCGGGGATGTCCAGCGAAATATGGTGCAGCGCCTGCGCACTGCCGTACCAAAGGCACAGATCGTGAACGGTGATCATGAGTTTCAGGTATTCCTCCTTTTTTTGAAAAGAGTGCCGACGAACGAGGCGAGCAGATTGATCAGAAGCGTCAGGATCATCAGGATCGCGGCGATGGCAAACGCCACTTCGAACTCTCCCCTCTCCTTCGCATAGACGTACAGCGCCACCGTCAGCGTCGAGCCGGAGCTTGTAAGCCCCGTGAAAAAGCCGTTCAGAACATGGGCGAAGCCCGCCGTGAACAGAAGTGCCGCCGATTCTCCGAGGATACGACCCACCGAGAGGATACAGCCGGTCACGATGCCGTCGATACAGCCGGGAAGGACGACCGTGCGGATCACGCGCCATTTTCCCGCACCCAGACCGAACGCCCCCTCGCGGTAGCTCTGCGGGACGGTTTTCAGACTTTCCTGCGTCGTGCGCATGATGGTGGGCAGGTTCATCACCACAAGGGTGAGCGCACCGCTGATGAGGGACGTCCCGAAGGCACTGCTGAAGATCAGCATCCCCACCAGACCGTAAATGATCGACGGGATCCCCGAAAGCGTCTCCGCGGCGTATTCAATGACCGAAACCAGTTTTTTGTTGTGCGCGTATTCGGTCAGATACACCGCCGCGCCCGCGCCGACCGGAATGACGATCACAAGCGTTGCGATGATGATATAGACCGTGTTCAGAATATCCGGCAGGATACCGATGGTATCGTTCAGATAGCTGGGGCTTGTGGACAGCAGATCCCACGTGATATGGGGAAGCCCCTTGATCAGCACATAGCCCGTCATAAACAGTACCAGCGCGCAGGTGAGCGATGCAGACAGGTACATCAGCCCCTTCATCAGACCGATGACCCCTTTGCGCTTGCCCGAAATGTGATGCCGTTTCATGTTTTTATCATTCCCTTTTTATAAAACACGTAAGTTTTTGACGGTTTCGCGAAGCGATTTCGCTGAAGCGAAATGAACGTCGTTGTTTGATGTTCAAGTCAAAAACTTATCGTTTGAAACATTTATGTTTCAAACTTCCTTGTTGCGCTTTAGGAAGAAGTTCAAGGTCGCGTTGATCAGCATGATGAACAGGAACAGCACCAGCGCGATGGAAAACAACGCCTGCCGCTGCAATCCGCCGGAATAGGACATTTCGCTTGCCACGGCGGTCGTCAGGAAGCGGACGCTTTCAAACAGCGACGGCATATTGGGCGCATTGCCCGACACCATCATCACCGCCATCGCTTCGCCGATCGCGCGTCCGACGCCAAGCACGACGGCGGCGGCAATTCCGCTCTTCGCCGCGGGAACGGAGACCCTGAAATAGGTTTCCACCGGCGTTGCGCCGAGGGCAAGCGACGCATCCTCATATTCCTTCGGCACCGCCTCCAGCGCGGTGACGGACACATTGATGATGGACGGCAGGATCATGACCGAAAGCACGATGATCGCCGCCAACAGGCTCGCCCCGTCCGGGATCCGAAACAAGGCGCGGATGCCCGGCACGAGGACCAGCATACCGACAAGACCGTACACCACGGACGGAATGCCCGCAAGCAGGCTGACGGCGCTCGTAACGACCGAGCGTATTTTGGGCGGCGCGAGCTTGGCAAGATAGACCGCGGTCAGGAACCCGACGGGAACGCCGATCAAAATCGCGCCCGCCGTCCCGTAAACGCTGGTCAGGATAAACGGTAAGATCCCGAAGGAAGGTTCGGCGGCGGTAGACGCCCACTCCGTCCCGAAAAGGAAGTCGCCAAGTCCGATCTTTTGCATCGCCGGAATTCCCGAAACGATCAGATACACCGTGATCAACAGCACACAGCCGACCGTAATGAGACCGAGAAGGAGAAACACGCCGTGGATCAGGTTTTCAAAAAACTGCTTTCTGTTCTTCATCGCAAAGTTGCTCCTAAGACCGTTCGGCGGCCGCAAAAGCGACCGCCGCATGCAGATTGGGATTCGTTTATTTTGCCGCTACAACGCCCGCGCCGGAGATCAGCTCCACGGCTTCCTTGGAAGTGGCGAAGTCGAAGAACTTCTGCGCCGCCTCGGAGAGCTTTTCGCCGCTCTTGGTGACGAGAACGAAGGGACGCTGTACGACGTAGCTGCCGTCCTTTACGGTCGTTTCACTCGGTGCGACGCCGCCCACGGACAAGGCCTTGACGCTTGCCTTGACGGAGGCAAGAGAGGCATAGCCGATGGCGTTTGCGTTGGAGGACACGTTGGTGATGACGTCGCCCGTGGAGGTGAGCTGCTGGCGGTACTTGCAGGCGTCCTTGGTTTTGGTGACGGATTCAAAGCCGTCGCGCGTGCCGCTGCCCGCCTCGCGTCCGATCACGACGATCTCCGCGTCCTGACCGCCGACCTCGCTCCAGTTGGTGATCTTGCCGGTATAGATGTCGGCGATCTGCTCCAGCGTCAGGTTTGCCACGGGGTTGTCCGGATGGACGATAACGGCAATGCCGTCGTATGCCAGGACGGTCTCGGTAAGCCCGGACGCCTTTTCCTCGTCCTTCAGACTGCGGCTGGAAAGCCCGATGTCACAGCGTCCCTCCTGCACCGCCTTGATGCCGGAGCCGGAGCCGGTGGGGTTGTACGTAAAGGTGATGCCCTTGTTTTGCTGCATGAACGCTTCACCCAGCACGCCGATCACTTCCTCCATGGAGGTCGAACCGTCCGTGGACACCGTCTGCGACTTTGCTCCGGAGCAACCGGCAAGCATCGACATCGCCACAACGGCGGCAAGCATCCACATCATCATTCTTTTCATTTTCTTCATTTCAAATACTCCTTTTTTCGTTTTCCTTTTCCTCTTGGTTACGGCTACAGCATACAGCGGGGACATCAAATCCGTTATCGCACTCATGTAAAATGCATGTAAAGTCGTACCGACGTCAGTTTGACGTCGCACCAATGTCCTATCGGAACCGCTTGCGGACGAAAAGCAAGTGCGAAACTGCATTCTCCCTCTTGCATTTTTCCGCAAAATATAGTATGATATACAAAATAGGAAAGGGTGCATCGACATGGAACGGAAAAGCAAGATCAATTACTATCTGGATATCGCGCAGACGGTCGCAACGCGTTCGACCTGTCTTCGTAAGCAGTACGGCGCGTTGATCGTACAGAACGACGTGATCGTCTCGACCGGCTATAACGGCGCACCCCGCGGACGCAAGAACTGCTGTGACATCGGCAGCTGTCTGCGGGACGAAATGAAGATCCCGCGCGGAGAGCGGTACGAGCTTTGCCGCGCCGTCCACGCCGAAGCCAACGCCATCATTGCCGCCGCACGCGACAGTATGCTGGGCGCGGAGCTGTTCCTTTGCTGCGTCGATCCGACGACGGGCAAGGTGGTCGGCGGTACGACCAGCTGCCAGATGTGCAAGCGTCTGGTCATCAACGCGGGCATCCGCCGCGTCTACGTCCGCGAAACCGAAGAAACCTACAGCGTGTACGAGGTGGAAAACTGGGTCACACAGGACGACAGCCTCGGACAGATCGGCTACTGAACGAGCCAAGCACCACCGGAAAGGAACGGTCGAACGAATGAAACAGAACAAAAAAAGACTTTTCCGCCTGCCGATCCTCCTTTTGACGGTTTGCATGTTCTTAGTCAGTTGCAACCGTCCCGACAAAGGGACAAGCACCCAAAGCGGCTTTCGGAACGACCAAACGGGGATCGAATACGTGCTTTGCGACCCGCTTGCTGTCAAGCCGCTGGCGCTGGATACGGAGCATGCCTACTGCGTCGCGGGAGAGGATTCCTATTACACCATCCCGTTTGAACAGCCGACCTCGTTCGTCGCGGATCTGGACGCGGAAAGCGGGAGCAGCTTTGTCTACCGCAACAAGGACCTTCCGGAGATCACGGTCGGAACGTTCGGCGCGATCTCCGCGATGCTGTATCTCGACGGCCTTTCGCCGAGCCCCGTCGCGCAGCTGTACGCGGACGATCAGTACCTGCCGCCCGAGCTGCAGGGGCAGAACACCTCACAGGACACCGCGCTGGTACAAAAAATGACCGACGCGCTGGTCAACGGAGAAGCGCGTTCCGTCCCCGTTTCCGAACAGGTGCAGGACGAGGTCTATTACTTCCGCCTTTTAAGCAACCTCTATCCGGGTCTGTACTATAACATCTGCTTTTTCGCGGACACCTACGGCAAATACTATCTGGAGGACCTTGCGACGCGGAAAACGGTGGACGCGCCCGACGAGCTGGTCGCGTGGTTCGTGGGCTGACATACGCCTGAAAGGAGTGCCTTTGATATGAAAAAAGCCGTTTTGCCGATCGTTCTTTGCGTTTTGCTGCTTTGCGGGTGCGATGAAGTGCATTACTACCATACGGAATCCTCACAGCAGCCTTCGGCGGAATCGGTCTACGACCCCGTCGCGCCGTTCGTCTGCGGAGACGCGGGCGTGTACGATACGGTCAACGACGCGGAATACCTGTTAGAGCCGAACGTGTTCGCCAGGGAGCGCGGCGAACAGCTCTTTTCCGACGGCAAGCATACGGTCTACCGTGTCAAGGACGTTCACGAAAGCTTTCTTCTGTGTGACGCGCAAAACCGCGTCTACCGCAACAGCGGAAAGTCCTGGCTCGCCGAGCCGGGCAGCGAGGAGTGGAAGGAAATGCACCCGGCGCTGCTGTACCGCCCGTCGTCAAACGATGAAACAAGTGCGGATTGAATATCTGACGCCGGAGACGGTCGGTCTTGCGGCGGCGGTGGAAAAGCAATGTCTGTCAACCGCTTGGTCGGCTGCCCAGCTGTCGGCCCTGCCGCCTATCTGCTCGTATGTTGTCGCATTCGCGCCCGACGGCGTGCTTTGCGGGATCGCAAGTCTGTACTGCGTTTCGGGCGAAGCGGAGATACAAAACCTCGCTGTCCTGCCGCCCTATCGCCGAAACGGGGTCGCACAGGCACTTTTGGACAGGCTGTTTGCCGAAGCGATCTCCCGCTCCTGCCCGACGCTGGTGTTGGAGGTCGCGGAGCACAACCTCCCCGCACGGACGCTTTATGAAAAGAACGGCTTTGTGCCTGTCGGTAAACGTAAGGGCTTTTACCGCGGAGAAAACGCGCTTGTACTGCAAAAAACGCTGCAATTCTGAAAGGACGTCAAACCTATGCTGATACTCGGAATCGAATCCTCCTGCGACGAAACGGCGGCGGCGGTGGTAGAGGACGGGCGCGTTTTGCGCTCGAACGTCGTTGCGACCCAAGTCGATATCCACGCCCTGTACGGCGGGGTCGTGCCGGAGATCGCCTCCCGCGCACATACCGAAGCCATCTGGGGCGTGACCGAACAGGCGCTCGCGCAGGCGGGCGTTTCGCTTTCCGACATCGACGCGATCGCGGTGACCTACGCGCCGGGGCTGATCGGCGCTCTGCTGACCGGCGTCTCGTTCGCAAAAGGGCTGTCCTACACATCGGGCAAGCCATTGATCCCCGTTCACCATCTGCGCGGACACGTCGCGGCAAGCTATCTTGTGTTCCCCGAGCTGAAGCCCCCGTTTCTGGCGCTGTGCGTGTCGGGCGGCAACACCGAACTGATGCTGGTGAACGACTACACGGACTACCGTCTGATCGGCACGACGCGGGACGACGCGGCGGGCGAGGCGTTCGACAAATGCGCCCGCGTGCTTGGGCTTCCCTATCCCGGCGGCGCGGCGATGGACAGGCTTGCTTCGATCGGGAACCCGAACGCTTACACCTTCCATGAGGGCAACGTGGACGGCGCGGCATACGATTTTTCCTTTTCCGGCCTGAAAACCGCGGTCATCAACACGGTGCATACCGCCTTACAGCGCGGCGCGGTGCTGGACGATGCGTTCCGTGCGGATATCGCCGCGTCCTTCACCAAAGCGGTCGTGCATACCCTCACGGGTCGCTTGGAGCGGCTCTTGCAGGAG
>CAYPYA010000075.1:0-3739 GCA_964414775.1 uncultured Ruminococcus sp.
TTTACCGCAAGCTGGAATTGCAGCCGAACGACCCGCGGCTTGCTTCGTACCTGTCCGGCGCGGAGATCCCCTGTGATTTGCCCGACGGCTGGGCGGTCGTGACCGTCTGCGGCTGCACGCTGGGCGGCATCAAGGTCTCCCACGGGACCGCCAAGAACCACTACCCCAAGGGCCTGCGCGTGCCGATGTAGACGGTTTGCGCTTGTCAGAGGACGAAAAATGGGGGAGACTTTTGAAAAAGTCAACCTGAATTTCCCCTGAAATTCAGGTTTCCCCCAAACGTACGCATTTTATGAAAATGCGTACGTTTTTCCCCATACCAAAACTTTTACTGCCGCCAAGCGAATCAAGCCCGTGGGCTTGATTTGCTTGGCGAAAGTTTTTATATAGGCAAGTAAGAACATTGTGTATTTGCGTAAAGACATTGTGTATTTGCATAAAAACTTTGTGTATTTGCGTGAAACGTAAATACGATGCCGCCGCGCTGACACAGGCATAAAGATGTAAATGAACGGCGGTGTGCTGCCGCGCTGACATGGGCAAAAGAATGTAAATGAACGGCGGTATGGTATCATAAAAACATTGTGTATTTGCGTGAAACGCAAATACGGTGCCGCCGCGCTGACGCAGGCATAAAGATGTAAATGAACGGCGGTATGATGTATTCAAATCGCCAGATTGATCAGCCGCAGACCCTTTTGCTTTGCCATGCGGACGCTTTGCGCCGTGCCGCCGGAATCACGGGTCAGGTAGCAGACGCAGACGGAGCTGTTTTCCACCAGCGCACGGTTGCGCACCTGCATACAGCCGTTATAGTACCGCTCGGCAAGGCAGGTCACCTTGTCCGCCTGCTTCCGAATGGTTTCATAAAGCCGAACGTCGCGTTCCTTCCAGCACTTGGTCTGGTCTGCACAGGGGAGCAGCAGCTCCAAGCGTATTTCCGGGCAACGCTGCTTTCTCAGCAGCAGCACCGTCTCCGCGGCAAGCGTGTCAAACCCCAACGCCCCGCCCGCGAGAAAGGTACGGTATCCGAGGTTATACAGTTCCACGACCGTTTTTTCCAGCCGCTCCCGCAGCCAAAACAGATGCTCCGACGGGATGACGCGGTGTCCCGTAAAGCACACGGTCGTTTGTATCGATTCGTCCATCATGCTGAGGATTCCTTTCTTTTGCCGCAATGATCGTTCGAAACATTTATGTTCCTAAGATTCATCTTTCGCCCTTTCGTATAACACGTAAGTTTTTGGCGGTTTCGCTGAAGCGATTTCGCTGAAGCGAAATAAACGTCGTTGTTTGATGTTTCAGCCAAAAACTTATCGTTAGGAACATAAATGTTCCCAAGATAAATGTTAGGAACATTTATCTTTCAAACTTAAGCAGGCAGAGGAATTTCCCTCTGCCTGCCTTTTTTCTTTTGTTTTCGGTCCGTCAAGCGAAGTCAATTACCGTTTGGCTTCTTTCAACGGCTCACAAAGCTTAAAACTTTTCCTGTCTCCATTTGACGATGAACAGCGCCGCCGCGCCCGCGATCGCCACGAAAACGATCACCAGCGCAATGATCAGACCCGCGTTGCCCCCGCCGCTCTCTTCGGACGTGTCCTCTCCCTGCACCATCGCCACGTTGCTGACGACCTGATAGTTGCTGTCCTTGGGAATGAAGGCGGCGCGGATGGTATGGTTTCCGGTCACATTCGTGAATTCATAGCGGAAGCCGCCCTCTCCCGCCGCACCCGCGACGGGGACGTTATCCACATAGACCGCAGAGATGATATACCCCTCGTTCGCCGTGATCTGGAAGGAGCAGGAGCCCTGCAGCGCGACGACGTTGCTGCCCGACGGGTCGATGCGTCCGTTTGCTTCCGCGCTCGCGTCGATGGTGTACTGATCGGAGATCAGAACACGCACCACCAGATAGCGGGAGTTGCGGAACGGGATACGCGTGGTCCAGCCCGTATCCAGAATGCTTCCCGTTCCCGAAACGACCAGACTCTGGTCAGCCTTCACCATGAGGTCCACGCTGTTGCCGATATATGCGCTGGCAAGCTCCGCCAGATTGAATTCCGCCTGCGTTCCGTCGGGGAACTGCGGTTCCAGCGACAGCTCGTAGTAGCCGAACACCGCCTTTTCGTCGCTGGCGTGGATGGACGCTTCGATGGTGCTGTAATACGAACCGTTCGCACCCCGCGCGACCGCCAGATGCACATAGTTTTCCTCTACCCCCGACACCTTGCCTCCGCAGGGCAGATACCAGCGGATATAGTCGGTCTTGAGCACGACGAACGAGCCGTCCGCCGAGGTCAGGGTGTTGATCTTATCGAACACACTTCTCCCGATATACGGGTTCGCGCCAAGCTCCAGAACGATCATTCCGTCGCCGTTCGCCGTCCAGTCAAAGTCCGCCGCTTCCTTGACGACGATCGTCGAGGTCACGGGCTTGAAGCTGACGGAGATGTTCGTATTGGACGCAATGTTTTGCAGCGTGTAGCTTCCGCCGGACAGATTCTGTACGTTTCCGCCGACCTTGAACGAATCCACCTCGTAGCCCTCGGCGGGATACACCGTAACGGTCAGCGAGCTGCCCGCGTTGACGCTTGCCGTATGCGGGTTGCCGCGCGTGACGCTGACGGTCCCGGCGGACACATAACCGCCGTCCGTTTCACAGGAAATGACGATCTGATAGGTGGCAGGCTTTTCCGTATCGGGTACGAAGACCACCTGCAGCGTGGTCAGTTCATTGCAGGTCAGCGTTCTCTGGTTGGAGGAATAGTTCCAGGGGTTGCTGTCCACCTGGGAGCGGTCCAGTCTGTAACCGTAGGCGGGAGCAAGATACACCTGTGTGGCGAGATCCTTCTGGATCCAGATCGACTCGGTTTTCGCCGCGTCGCCCGTATTCGTCACGGTCTGCCCGTTGGCGCTGACCGAGCCCGCGCCGGTGATGGTGATGCGCAGCTCCACCGTATTCGCGGGAGGCTGAGACGACGTGCCGGATTCCGTCCCCGACGACGTGCCGGAGATGTCCGAAACCGTTCCCGAAATATCCGAGGTCGTGCCCGAAATGTCCGAGGAGGTGTCTCCCGACGAAGGATCCTCCGAAGAGGTGCTTCCCGTCTCCGACACCGCGATCCGGATCTTATAGGCGGGAACGTCCTCGTCCACAACAAAGGAATACGCACCGCCCGCGCCCGCGGTCTTCAATTCGCCCGCGACCCTGACGCTGTCCACACGGTAGCCCTCATCCGCCACCACGCGGAACGACACCGTTTCTCCGACCGCCGCCGTGTAGGACGTCGACGCGCTCTCGGACGAGCCGAAGAACACCTTGGCATGCGCCGTGTCCCCGACGACCGAAATGGGGCGGGTATCCGCCGCGCTTGTCGTATCGGACGAAGTTGACGAAGTTGATGAAGAGGTTGAAGAGGTTGAAGAAGTCGAAGAGGTTGACGGGTCCGACGAGCTGCTTGTCGTCGGGTCTTCAGCCGGTTCCGCCCACACGACCGACGCCAGCAGCGAAGCCGTTACCAGCATGCACAACGTCAGCAAAAGGGCAAAGACCGTTTTCCATGTACGGCTCATAAGATAGTCCTCCGTTTGCATTTCCAATTTCATGTAAAAAAGATAGAAATATATATATACAGTTTATTATACCACTTTTTTTGCATTTTACAAGAGGGAAATTTGAAAACAAATTGTAACGTAAACGCTTTTTAACGCTTGACAAAATACTCCTCGTACCATGTTA
>CAYPYA010000076.1:0-3598 GCA_964414775.1 uncultured Ruminococcus sp.
TTGCAGGACCGCGACTTCCTTTTTCGGAAGCAGCTCAAACGTACCGTCCTCTGCCATCTTCTGCAGATTGTTCAGTTTCGCGATCGACTTTTTGATGGTCTTGAAGTTGGTCATCATACCGCCGAGCCATCTGGTGTTGACGTAATACTGCTCGCAGCGCAGAGCCTCTTCCTTGATCGCATCCTGCGCCTGCTTCTTGGTGCCGACGAACAGAATGTTTCCGCCGTCCGCGGCGATCTGGCGGACGAACAGGTAGACCTCTTCGATCTTCTTGACGGTCTTCTGAAGGTCGATGATGTAGATGCCGTTGCGTTCGGTGAAGATATACTCCGCCATTTTCGGATTCCATCTTCTGGTCTGGTGACCGAAGTGGACGCCCGCTTCCAGCAACTGTTTCATGGTGACGACTGACATAGGTTTCTCCTTTTCCGGGTTTTCCCCGCCACCGTTTTGAAATTTACGTCCGCTTTGCCCGGCGACAGCCGAACCCGAAGGACGGACGCAGAACGGTGTGTGTATTTCGCGTACTCCATACGCGGCGATATATTTTACCACGGTTTTTGCAAAAAAGCAAGGGGTTTTGAAAAGTTTTCCGTGTTTTTTCAGCAGCAGACGCAAAAGAGTATTGACAAGCAATAAGGAATCTATTAAAATAGAGATAAAATCATACAGGATGTGATGCTTGCAATGAGAAATGTAACGATCAAACGGACAAAACGCTTTGTCGGGTGTGCCGGGAAGATGAAGGTCTGCATTGAGGATATGACAGCTCCCGATCTGATCATCAACAACATCCCCTGCCGCACCCTCGGTACTTTGAAAAACGGCGAAGAGAAAACGTTTCCGATCGGTGAGGAAGCGAGAAGACTTTTTGTGATCGCAGGCAGCATGAGCAAGAGCTTCTGCAACGATCTCTATGAGCTTCCGGAAGGCAGCGACGACCTGTTCCTTTCGGGCAAAAACAAATTCAATCCCGCAAACGGGAACGCGTTCCGTTTCGACAACAACGAAAGCGAAAGCGCGATCGCCAACCGCAAAAAGGGGACCATAAAGGGCTTGATCGTGCTCATTGCCTCGATCGTCGTGGGCTTGATCGTAGGGTGTCAGTGTCTGATCGGTTACTGTCTGATCTTCGGTCTGTCCCCCGATCAAACAAGCGACGCGGCGGCGGAAACGACCTCCTCCGATCAGGCAGCGACGGGTAAGACCTTTTCCTCCAACGGAATGAGCATCACGCTGCCGGACGAGTTCAAGAAAACCAAAATGGAAGGGTTTACCGTTTGCTACGAATCCGAAAAGGTGGCGGTGTTTGCCATCAAGGAGCCGTTTTCCTTGATGGAAGGATTTGAAAACTACACGTTGGATCAATACCGGGATCTGGTGATAAAAAACAATCAACTGACCTATGCCCACAAAAACGAGAGCAACGGGCTGAAGTATTTTACCTATGATCGCACCGAGCCGCAGACAAAGCAGACGTACCATTACGTCGTCTTCGTTTTCAAGGCGGACGACGCCTTTTGGCTGGTCCAGTTCGCATGCTTGCGCAAAGACATCGATGAATGCACCCCGAACATCATGCAGTGGGCAGAGACGATCAATTTTTCAAACTGATGCTACTGATTCCATATGAAACCGGACGGCACACACGTGCCGTCCGGTTCTTTGTTTCTATCTTTCAAACTTCACGTCCGCTTTGGTATCGCAGTACAGGCAGCGGTACTCCCGCTTCTGCGGATCGGACAAAACGAAGATCTGCTTGACGCCCTGCTCGGTCGTGGTGATACAGCGCGGGTTCTTACAGCGGAGGATGTCCGTCAGCCGCTTTGGAAGCGCAAGATGACGTTTCTCGGTCACGATCCCGTCGCGGATGATGCATATGGTCGCGTCCGGCGCGACAAAGCCCACCACGTCCATATCCAGATCGATGCGGGAATCCACCTTGATGATATCCTTTTTCCCCAGCTTTTCGCTGGACGCGTTCTTGATGATCGCCACCGGGCAGTCCAGCGCGTCCAAGCCGAGCATACGGTAGAGCTGCATCGCCTTCCCCGCGGGAATGTGATCGATGACGATGCCGTTTTTGATGCTGTCAATGCGCATGATGATGCACGTTCCTTTCTTGTCCGGCGCAGCCGTCAGGTTGCGGGCGTTTCTTCTTTTCCGAGCAGCATGAGGATCAGCGCCATGCGGATAAACTTCCCGTAATACGCCTGACGGAAATAGCAGGCGCGGGGGTCGCTGTCCACCTCGGTGTCGATCTCATTGACGCGGGGCAGCGGGTGCATGACGATCATATCCTTCTTCGCCAACTTCATCTTTTTCGGCGTCAGGATATAGGAATCCTTCAAGCGGAGGTAATCCTCCTCGTTGAAGAAGCGTTCCTTCTGGACGCGCGTCATATACAGAATATCCAGCTCTCCGATGACGTCCTCAAGCGAGGTGCTTTGACGGTAGGGAATGCCCTTGTCCTTGATGTAGGTCTGCTTGACGAAGCTGGGAAGCTTCAATTCTTCGGGGGAGATCAGCACAAAGCGCACGCCGCTGTACCTTGACAGCGCCTCGATCAGCGAATGCACCGTTCTGCCGAATTTCAGATCGCCGCAAAGACCGACGGTCAGCCCGTCGAATCTTCCCTTTTCGTGCCGGATGGTCAGCAGATCGGTCAGCGTCTGGGTCGGATGGTAATGCCCGCCGTCCCCGGCGTTGATGACCGGAACGCGCGAATGCATGGACGCGACCAGCGGCGCGCCCTCCTTCGGATGCCGCATGGCGATGATGTCCGCATAGCCGGAGACCACTGCGACCGTATCCGAAACGCTCTCCCCCTTCTTTGCCGAGCTGGAATCGGAATCCGAAAAGCCCAGAACGTTGCCGCCGAGACTGAGCATTGCGGACTCAAAGCTCAGCCGCGTGCGGGTGGACGGCTCAAAAAACAGGGTCGCAAGCGTCTGATGCTTACAGCACTCGCGGTACGCTTCGGGATGCTCCATCATATCGTCCGCGCGCGCGATCAGAGCGTCGATCTCCTCCACCGAAAGGTCCAGAATGTTCAGCAGATGTCTCATACGGTTCTCCAGCTCTCGTCGGAGGGGTTGTCACGGAACGCGAGCAGCCGCGCAACATCCTCGGGGCGGATGTAATTCTCCTCGGCGGCGATGGACGCGATCGCGTCAAAGTTGGTCAGGCTGTGGTTTTCCACATTCGCTTCGGCAAGCCGATCCAAGCCCTTTTTCATTCCGTAGGTGAAGATACTGACGATGCCCAACACCTCCGCGCCCGCTTCGCGCAGAGGCGTCACCGCGTCCAGCGCACTGCCCGCGGTGGAGATCAGATCCTCCACCACCACAACGCGCTGCCCCTTTTCGAGCCTTCCCTCGATCTGGTTCTTTCTGCCGTGATCCTTCGCACCCGAACGGACATATCCCATCGGCAGCCCCAACAGGTGCGCGGTGATGGCGGCGTGTGCGATGCCGGCGGTCGCGGTTCCCATCAGCACCTGCGCCTGCGGGTAATAGGTTTGGATAAGAGAGGCAAGTCCCTGCTCGACGTGTTCGCGTACCGCGGGGGATGTCAGAGTCAGGCGGTTATCGCAATA
>CAYPYA010000077.1:0-8443 GCA_964414775.1 uncultured Ruminococcus sp.
AATGTCAGGGCAGGTTATGCGGGGTCTCGCGCCGTCATCGTTACAACACAGAGGGTCCGGAGCGACGTTCGGCTCCAAACCCCCGATGACCTTCTTATGTTCAGTCCAATTCCTTTTTGCCGGTATACAGCTCATAATACCTGCCGCCGAGGGAAAGCAGCTCGTCATGACTGCCGCGCTCCATGATCTCGCCATGCTCCAGAACCAAAATCTGATCGGCATTGCGCACCGTGGAAAGCCGATGGGCGATGACAAAGGTGGTGCGGTTCTTCATCAGGCGGTCCATGCCCTCCTCAATATGCCGCTCGGTACGGGTATCGACCGAGCTGGTCGCTTCGTCCAGCACCAGGATCGGTGCTTTGGACAGCGCCGCGCGCGCGATATTCAGCAGCTGACGCTGCCCCTGCGACAGGTTCGCGCCGTCCCCCTCGATCATGGTCTGATACCCCTCGGAAAGGCGCATGATGAAGCTGTGCGCCGACGCGGTTTTCGCCGCTTCCACGACCTCGTCGTCCGTCGCGTCCAGTCTGCCGTACCGAATGTTTTCCATGACCGTTCCGGTGAACAGATGCGTGTCCTGCAGGACCATGGCGATGTTCCTGCGCAGTACGTCGCGCCGGATGTTTCGGATATTGACGCCGTCGATCGTGATGCTTCCCCCGTCGATATCGTAAAAACGGTTCAACAGGTTTGTTACCGTGGTTTTGCCCGCGCCGGTCGAGCCGACGAACGCGATCTTCTGCCCCGGCTCGGCGGTCAGGCTGATCTGCTTGAGGACCGTCTTTTCGGGGACATACCCGAAGCTGACCCGATCCAGTACCACGCGCCCGCGCGGGGACGGCATCAGATCCGCGTTCGGAACGTCCGCCTGCTCCGGCGGCATATCCATCACGTTGAACACGCGCTCCGCGCCCGCCAATGCGGCGAACACGGTGCTCATCTGCTGAGAGATCATATTGATCGGCATGGAGAACTGCCTTGAGTAATTGGCAAACACGGTCAAGTCGCCCGCACCGAAGCCGCTCGTACAGATCAGCACGCCGCCCAAGCCGACCGTGATCGCATAGGAGATCTGGCTGATGTTGCCCATGACGGGTCCCATGATGCCGCCGTAGAACTGCGCTTTGAACTGCTTATCCCGCAGATCGTCGTTGAGCAGGTCGAATTCCTCCACGCACTCCTTTTCATGGTTGAACACCTTGACGACCTTCGAGCCGGAAACGGTTTCCTCGATATAGCCGTTGACCGCGCCCAATGCCGCCTGCTGTCCGGAATAGTATTTGCCCGAACGCTTTGCCAGCATCCGCCCGCCCAGCGCGAACACCGGCAGGAACAGAACGGTCACCAGCGACAGCCAGAGATTGGTCGAAAGCATGAAAACAAACGTTCCGATCAAAGAAATGCTGCCCGATACCACCGAGGTCAGCGAGTTGTTGAGCATGGTGTCGATATTGTCCACGTCGTTGGTGAAGCGGGACATGATCTCGCCCGTCGTGTTTGCGTCGAAATAGCGTATCGGCAGGCTTTGCAGCTTGGCAAACAGGTCGTTGCGGATCGCCTCCGTCGCGTTCTGCGAAACGGAAAGCATCAGCCGCGCCTGCAGATAGTTGCTGCACACGCCGATCAGATAGACGAACGCGAGGATGCAGACCGCCGACAGCACGTATACGGCGATCTCATGAAAGACGCCCTCTCCCAAAATTCCGTTCACAAACGCGGTATCGGCGATCTTACGGATCAAGCCGTCCATCCATTTTCCGATCTGCGTCCATTTGACGCTTCCCTCTCCGGCAACGGCGATTTGCAGACGGTTGATGATCGGGGAAAGCATATACGAGCCGATCAGAGACGTCAGCGTGCTGACCAGCATACAGACCAGTACCAGCAGCAAGCGTCCCTTATATTTTCCGACATAGGAAAGCAGACGGCGCACGGTCGTGCGGGTGTTCTTCGGCTTTCCGGACGCGCCGCCGCGCCCCATCGGACCGCGCGGACCGCCGGGTCCTCTGCCCGGTCCCTTTCCCGGACGAACCTCACGCGCATACTGTTTTTGGAGCGCTTCCAATGTTCTTTTTGCCATGATGACGAACACTCCTTTCGTTAGAAATACGTTTGAAACATTTATGTTTCAAACTTGGTCCGTCTGCGAATAATAGATCTCCCGATATTCCAGATTATCCCGCAGAAGCTCCTCATGCGTGCCGACGCCCGTGATCTGCCCCTCGTTCATCACGATGATCTGATCGGCGTCCATCACGGACGTGATGCGCTGTGCGATGATGATCTTGGTGGAATCTGCAAGCTCGTTGCGGAACGCCGAACGGATGCGCGCCTCGGTCGCGGTATCCACCGCGGAGGTCGAGTCGTCCAGGATCAGAATTTTCGGCTTTTTCAGCAGGGCGCGGGCGATGCAGAGCCGCTGCTTCTGACCGCCGGACACGTTCTTGCCGCCCTGTCCGAGGTCATAATCATACCCGCCGCGGAAGGACTCCACGAACTGGTTCGCCTGTGCGCTTTCGGCGGCGGCGCGCAGCTCCTCATCGGTCGCCTGCTCATTGCCCCAGCGCAGATTATCCGCGATCGAGCCGGAAAACAGCACGTTCTTTTGCAGGACCATGCCGACCCCCTCACGCAGATGGTACAGGCTGTAATCCCGCACGTCCACGCCGTCCACCAGCACCTGCCCCTCGTCCACGTCGTACAAACGCGGGATCATGGACACCAGCGTGGTCTTTCCGCAGCCGGTCGAGCCGATGATGCCGACGACCGAGCGCGGCGGGATGGTAAGGTTGATATGCGAAAGCACCGTTTCCTGACTGTTCTTATAATAACGGAAGGAAACGTCCCGGAATTCGATGCTCCCCTCCTTCACCGTGAGATCCTTTCGGGACGCGTTTCCGTCGTCCAGCGTAATGTTTTCGTCCAGCACCTCGGAGATACGCTTGGCGGACGCCATCGCGCGGGCGAACATCATCAGCATCATCGTCACCATCATCAACGAGGACAAGATCTGCGTGACATAGGTGATGAACGCGGACAGATCGCCCACCGGCATGACCTCGCCGTAAACCATCTTGCTGCCGAACCAGAGCACCGCGATGGTGGTCGCGTTCATGAACAGCGTCATGACCGGCGACATGAACATCATGATCTTCATGGCCTTCATGCCGGTATCCTTCAGATCGCGGTTGGCGCTTCGGAACTTCTGCTTTTCATGATCCTCCCGCACAAAGGATTTCACCACGCGCACGTTGGTCACATTCTCCTGCACGGTGGAATTGAGTCGGTCGATCTTGCTTTGCACCTTGGAAAACATCGGGTAGGATCGCAGGATCAGCCCGATGATGCAAAGAAGCATCAGCGGGATCGTGACCGCCAGCACCAAAGCCAGCGACGGCCGCAGAACGATCGCCATGATCAGCGCCCCGATCAGCATCCCCGGCGCACGCAGCGCCATGCGAAGCATCATGTTCACCATGTTCTGCACCTGCGTGACGTCGTTGGTCAGACGCGTCACCAAAGAGCCGGTGGAGAATTTGTCGATATTGGAAAACGAGAATTTCTGCACCCGCGCATACACGTCGCTGCGCAGGTCCGCGGCAAAATTGACGGACGCCTTCGCTCCGAAATACGCACCGCCGACGCCGCCCGCCATCATGCACAGCGCGATCAGCACCATGCCGCCCGACGTCCCGACCGCGTATGCCCAGCCGTGTGACGCGGCGTTGTTGATGACAAGGGACAGGCATTTCGGCATCAGCACCTCCCCGATGACCTCCACGATCATGCAGAGCGGCCCGATGATGAAATACGGCAGATACGGCAGGACGTACCGTATCCACCTTCCCTGTTTCTTTTCTGTTTTCGCTGTGGTATTCATGTACTTGTCAGCCCTCCCCATACAAACGGGCAGTCCGTTTTCGCATCACGCGTTGTCCTTATCGGCTGCGGCGATGATCTCCCGCACATGGATGCCCTTGACGCGCGGCAATTCCCGTTTGCCGCTTTCCATGTCCTTGAGCGTCGCTTTCATTTTTTCCAGGCAGGTGATGAAAAGTTCCAGCTCCGATTCCGAAAGGGACGCAAGCATCGCGACGTCCTCCGCCGTGAACATATGGTAGGTCTTCTGTACCAGCTCCAAGCCTCGGTCGGTCAGCGCGATCTCGTTATAGCGGCTGTCGTTGATGGCGGAGCAGCGGCGGATATACCCGCTTTTCTCCAGCTTCCTGAGCGCGACCGCGATGGCGGCACTGCTGACCTCAAACGTATGCGCCAGCTCGGTCTGAGACGGGGTACAGTCGGTGCGGTACAGATGCATCAGCAGCCGATGCTGGGAAATGCCGATCCCCAGATCCTCCACGACAAATTGCTCCATCACCCGACGATGGCGGCGCATGGTTGCCATGAACAGCACGGCTGCATGGCGGACGCGTTCGCTGTCCAGTTCTTCCTGCATAAAAACGTCAACTCCTTTGCTTTTTTCCCAAGTCAAAACAGATGCGAACCGTTCCGAACGGGGAAACGGTCAGCTGTATGTCATTCGTATGAATTATATGGTTTTTCGCTTTTCCTGTCAATGGAATTCACAAAATGTTTACCTAATTTTTTACAAATCCTACAATTTCATGATGTCTGACGTTGCCGGCTTCCCCGCCGAAATGGAAAAAATCACCAAAGGATCGCCGTCGGATCCTGCGATGAAAAATCCGCTGCCCACAGATTGAACAAAGTCGGTTCAAATATTTTGTAAAAATTCTCAAATGGGTATTGCAATTTGACTAAAAATCGTGTAGAATAGAAGCATCTATTCAATGGAAAACAACATTCGGCATTTTGCTTATGCCGTGCAAATCGGAAAGGAATGGTTCTATGAGCAACAAATTGTTCCAAGGTCTGGTCTACCAGATGCGTGAGGCGGTAGATCGGGACATCGGCATCATCGACGAGAAGGGTACCATCATCGCCTGCAGTCAGCTGTCCCGTATCGGAGAAAGCCACAAGGAGATTCTGGAAGAGATCTCCTACGATTTCGACACGCTCGTCTCCGACGGGTACACCTATCGCCCGATCGGCTCTCACGCCCGCATCGAGTATATCGTATTCGTACAGGGCGACGACGATACGGCGAAAAGCACCACGATGCTGCTTTCCATCGCGTTTTCCAACATCAAGACGCTGTACGATGAAAAGTACGACAAGACCAATTTCATCAAGAACATCATTCTGGACAACATCCTGCCCGGCGATATCTATATCAAATCCAAGGAGCTGCGGTTTGATAACGAGACCAGCCGTGTGGTGCTTTTGATCCGCTTCCAGTCCAAGTCGGACGTCGTGCCTTACGACATCATCCAGAACATGTTCCCCGACAAGTCGCACGATTACATCATCAGCGTGGGCGAGGCGGACATCGTGCTGGTCAAGGAGCTGAAGAACGGTTCGGACAGCAAGTCCATCGACGCGATCGCGCATTCCATCGTCGACAGCGTGCAGAGTGAGTTCTACCTCAAGTGCGTCGTCGGCATCGGAACGGTCGTCACCTCCGTCAAGGAGCTGGCGCGTTCGTACAAGGACGCACAGGTCGCTTTGGAGGTCGGGCGCGTGTTCGATACGGAGCAGACCTGCGTCAACTATGAAAACCTCGGTATCGGACGTCTGATCTATCAGCTTCCGACCACGCTGTGCGAAATGTTCCTGCAGGAGGTGTTCAAGAAAGGCTCGCTGGAAAGTCTCGACCGCGAAACGCTGCTGACCATCCACGCGTTCTTTGAGAACAACCTGAACGTTTCCGAGACCTCGCGCAAGCTGTTCGTACACCGCAACACGCTGGTCTACCGTCTGGAAAAGATCAAGAAGCTGACCGGTCTGGATCTGCGCGAGTTTGACCACGCGATCACGTTCAAGGTCGCCTTGATGGTCAAAAAATATCTGGTCAGCAAACCGAGCATGTATTAAACACAAAAAACGTTGCAAATGATGGCTTTATGATTGAATTTCAAAACGTATCCATGGCGTATCCGGACGGTACGGTCGCGCTGAAAAACATCAACCTGAAGATCAGAGACGGCGAGCTGGTCTTTCTGGTCGGCCCGTCCGGCGCGGGAAAAACGACGCTCACAAAGCTGCTGCTTTGCGAGGAGCGCGTCTCCGGCGGTTCATTGACGGTCAACCAATTCCGTTTGGACAAGATCCGAAAGCGGAAGATCCCGTATCTGCGCCGCACGATCGGGACCGTCTTTCAGGACTTCAAGCTGTTTGAAAAGATGACCGTATACGAAAACGTCGCGTTCGCCATGCGCATCATCGGCGAGAAAAACGCGGTCATCCACAAACGCGTGCCGTACTTTCTCAGCGTGGTCGGGCTGACGGAGAAAGCCGAGTCCTTCCCGGATCAGCTTTCCGGCGGCGAGCAGCAGCGCGTCGCGTTTGCGCGCGCGCTTGTGAACAATCCGACGCTGGTCATTGCGGACGAGCCGACCGGAAACATCGACCATGCTTTGCGGGACGACATCATCGATCTGCTGTTCCGCATCAACAAGCTGGGCAAAACGGTCCTGATCGTGACGCATGACGAGGAGCTTCTGCGCCGATACAACAATCGGCGTGTGGTCGAGATCCGCTCCGGCGAGATCGTTTCCGACCGTATCGGACGGTACGATCCGGAGGGACAAGCCGGGAAGGAGGGAGACGCCGTATGAGAGCATTGCGCTGCTTCCGCTACAATTTCGTGCAGGGCGTCAAGGGCGTTTTCCGCAACAGCGTCATGTCGTTCGCCTCTATTCTGGTATTGGTCTCCTGCATGATCATTCTCGGGACCTTCTATCTGGTTCTGGACAATATCCAGGAGAATTTCAATCGCATCCAATCCCTGAACGAGATCGAGGCGCGTATGCCCGTGACCAGCTCGGACGCGCAGATCGAGGAGATCGGGGAAAAGATCAACGAGATCTGCCGCGATATGGACATCATCGAGTCAGACGCGACCTACATTTCCCGTGAGGAGCATTTGAAGCTGTTTCATGAGCTGTACGCCGATCAGGCCTGGAGTCACATGTTCGACGAAAAGCTCAACCCGCTCCGCCCCAGCTATAAGCTGAAGTTTTCCAACTTTTCGGATATTTCCGAGGTCGCGCAGATCGTCACGCGGATCGAGCAGATCACGTTGGAGGACGGGACTGTCCCCTTCACCAACGCGGATATCGCCTCCTGCATCGACCTGTACCGCAATGTCGCCACCGTCAAAAAAATATTGCTCACGGTCGGGCTTTGGCTGTTGGGCATCCTGCTGCTGATCACGCTGTTCGTCATCATGAACACCATCAAGCTGGGCGTGTTCGCGCGCCGCAACGAGGTCATGTTCATGCGCTACTGCGGCGCGACCAAGGCGTTCATCCGCACACCGTTTTTGGTGGAGGGCGCGCTGTTGGGGCTGCTCTCCGCGGGCATTTCTCTGGGGCTTGAATACTTCCTGTATCATTATGCCCTGAGAGGGCTTGTCTCCTCCGCGACCGCGGCCATTTCCGAAGGCATTACGCTCTCGCCGTTCATCGGGTATCTCCCGATCCTTGCCGTCCTGTTCTGTGCGCTCGGACTGTTCGCGGGGCTGATC
This sequence comes from uncultured Ruminococcus sp., assembly GCA_964414775.1. Classification (GTDB taxonomy): domain Bacteria; phylum Bacillota; class Clostridia; order Oscillospirales; family CAG-382; genus Coliplasma. The sequence goes on from CAYPYA010000077.1 coordinate 7,610, forward strand.
TCCAGCAGCATTTCATTGAAAAAGTATCTGAACGTTTGAGCAAATGGGACGGAATATCACTTCCGCGTCCGTCTTGGAAAGGTCTGACCGTTATATGAAAAGAAACGCAACGAAAAAATATGCTCTGCGCATCCTTTGTATGCTGATGTGCGTTTGCCTGGCGGGTGCTTGCATAGTCCTTGCGCTGTATCAGCGGCAGGCAGCTCCGGCAGATGCCGCACGTACCGTCAAGGACGTTGACAGCGATATCAAGGCGTGCGAAGCACTTTTGTCCCGTTTGCAGAGCGAATACAAGGAGTTGCAGAAGAGTCTGGGCAATCTGTCGCAGCAGGAGCAGAATTCCCGTGAGCAGGCAGAGCTTGCCGCCGGACAGATCGCGATCCTGGAAGCGCAGATCTCGCTCAACGAATCCCTCCTGGAATCCTGCGACATGAAGCGCAGTACGGCGCAGGCGGAATTGTTCTTAGTACAGAATGAATATGACTATTATCAGGAGCTGTTCGCGGAGCTGATGCGCTTCGTCTATGAAAACGGAAACTCCTCGGACTTTGAGCTGCTGTTTTCCTCGCAGAACCTGTCCGATTACTTAGAGCGGCGCGACAACTTCAATTCCATCATGGAATGCGTCAGCGACCTGCAGCAGTCGATGGAGCAGTCCATCCGCCGTTTGCAGGATCTGGAAGCGGAATACAACGAAGCCGAAGAGAAGTATACGCAATATCTGGATCAGCTTGCCGGCGATAAGGAAAAGCTGAAAAAAGAGAAAGAGGCTTACGAAAGCTCCTACGCGCAGCTGCAGCTCAACCAAACCGAGCTGACCGGAAGATACGAGCA
>CAYPYA010000078.1:0-2335 GCA_964414775.1 uncultured Ruminococcus sp.
ACCGCCGACCTTGGAAGAAGCCATGACGCCGCCTTTCTTGACCGCGTCGTTCAGCATGGCAAGCGCCGCCGTCGTTCCGCAGCCGCCGCATTGGGAGATCCCCATTGCCTCGATGATCCTTGCCACCGAGTCTCCGACAGCAGGCGTCGGTGCAAGCGAAAGATCCACGATGCCGAACGGAACGGAAAGACGTCTGCTTGCTTCACAAGCGACCAGCTGCCCCATGCGTGTGATCTTGAAAGCGGTTTTTTTAATGATTTCGGAAAGCTCCTCAAACGACGCGGACGGGTTCTGCTTGATCGCGGAGCAAACAACGCCCGGACCGGAAACACCGACATTGATCACGCAATCGCCCTCTCCCACGCCGTGAAACGCACCCGCCATAAAGGGGTTGTCGTCCGGCGCGTTGGCAAGAACGACCAGCTTCGCCGCGCCGATACAGTCGCGCTCCTTGGTCAGCTCGGCGGTCTTGCGGATCACATGCCCCATGCGGGCGATAACGTCCATATTCAGCCCCGCCTTGGTGGAAGCGGCGTTCACGGAAGCGCAGACACATTCCGTAGACGCAAGGGCTTCCGGTATGGAATCGATCAAAGCCAGCTCCGCACCCGTCGCGCCCTTCTGCACCAGCGCCGTATAGCCGCCGATGAAATTGATCCCCAATGCATCCGCCGCACGGTCCAGCGCCTTTGCCGCCTGTAAAAACCCGTCTGAAGAAAGCCCCGCGCCGACAATGGACAGCGGTGTGACCGAAACGCGCTTATTGACGATCGGAATACCGAATTCCTTTTCCAGCTCCTCTCCGACATGGACCAGATTTTTCGCTTTTTCGGTGACCTTTCGATAGATGCGCTCGGCCAATACAGCCGGATCATCGGACGCACAATCCAGCAGGGAAATGCCCATCGTGATCGTGCGGATGTCCAGATGCTCCGTTTCGATCATGCGGATGGTTTCCAGAATATCATTGGTATTCAGCATACAAACACCTCAAATACGATGCATGGAGTTGAACACGTCCTCATGCATGGCGTGTATCTTCAAGCCGTTCTGCTCTGCCATGTCATGAAGCGCGTCCGCAAAGGTTCCGAACTCCGTTTGCATACGTTCTAAGCTGACCAGCATCATCATGGCAAAGTACTCCTGCATGACGGTCTGTGAAATATCGACGATATTCACTTGATACTCCGTACAAAGCGCAGACACCTTGGCGATGATCCCCATGCTGTCTTTCCCCGTGACTGTAATGACTGCTTTCATATGAAAAACGATCCTTTCCGCCTTTTGCAACAAAATACGCTTCCATTATACACGATTGTCGCAGAAATGCAAGGTTTTTCAAAAAATTCAAACGGACTTTATGTTTCCTTTTCCTGTAAACGCAGGATCTCGTCTGCAAAAAGCTGCGCTTCCTTCTCATCGTGCGTGACGAATGCGACCGTTTTTTCCCGATACGCTTGGAACAACGCTCTTGCGCAAAGCATCTTGGTATCCTCGTCCAATCCCGAAAACGGCTCGTCAAACAGCCCGATCCCGCCTTGGAAGGCAATCGCACGCCCGATGGCGACGCGGCGCTGCATCCCGCCGCTCAGCTCGTGCGGATAGCGGTCCGCTTCCTCGGAAAGAGACAGCGACTGCAGGATCTTCTTCACATTTGCGCCGCGGTTGGCAAATAAAATGTTTTCCTGCACGGTCAAATTGGGAATCAAACGGTTTTCCTGAAAGATGACCGCGGGCGAAGTTTTCGGCAACTTGTAACGACGCTCGTCGTCCTCGAGCAGACCGGCGGCAATCATCAGCAGCGTGGTTTTTCCGCACCCGGACGGACCCATCAGCGCGATGGTTCTCCCGTTTCGGAAGGTATAGGTAAATCGGTCCAGCACAAGACGTTCTCCGTAATGCTTGCTGATTTGATCAAACAGCAAAGCGTGTGTATCGCCGTGATCCGCCACGGTTTCCGAAACACGCATACGAGGACGAAAGCGAATTTTCTTCAACAGCCGCACCATCATGAATTCCAATAGCAGGCTGAGCAACACGATCACCGCCGTCCATGCGAAAAGCACATCGATTTCCAGATTGTCGCGCGCGGTGTAGATCGCGCCGCCGATCGATCGTTCGGGTCGGCAAATGACCTCCGCGGCGATGCCCGCTTTCCACGCAAGCCCGACGGAGGTGGAAACGCCGGACAGAAAATGAGGGAACAGATGCGGGATCCTGACATACAGCAAGGTGTCAAACGGGGTCGCGTAGACCTTCGCCATCTCCAGTACTTTTTCATCCATCGAACGGTATCCGCTCATCATGTCAGACCACATGATCGGAAATACCATCA
>CAYPYA010000079.1:0-16481 GCA_964414775.1 uncultured Ruminococcus sp.
AAAGCTTTCGTGTTTAATTTAATAAGAGAGGAATGGTCATAACAATGAGCAACATGCGTATTTCGGGAAGCGGAAGCATTCCCACGGGAGAATATGAAGAAATTTCCATCAGCGGTTCAGGACATTGCACCGGTCCGATCCGCTGCCGATCCTTTTCGGTGTCAGGCAGCGGGCGTATGGATGGACCGCTGTACTGCAGCGAGCTGCTTCGCGCATCCGGCTCGTTCCACGCGTCCGGTTCAGTGGAAGCGGGGTCCGTTCGGATCTCCGGATCCTGCCACATCGAGGGAGACTGCACGGTAAAGGAGTCGTTCTCCGTCTCCGGCAGCTGCCGATTGGGGCGGAAGCTGTCCGTACAGGGTGAAATGCGTGTTTCCGGCTCCTGCCGCGTCGGCGGGGACGTGGAGGCGGAAAGCGCGATTCTCGCCGGACGCGTTCAATGCGGCGGATTGCTGAACGCGGAGAACGTGGAGATCAAAGCGTCCGGCAGCGATTCCTGCACGGCAGGAAGCATCGGGTGCAGCCGTATCGAGGTACGGCGCGAGCTCTTTTCCGAGGTTCGCTTTTTCATCTTCAAGTGGCAGGTGGGCAAGAACGCGGGCAAAAACAGCTTCGTTCTGAACGTTGCGGACAGCATCGAGGGGGATGAGCTGTACCTGGAATACACCAAAGCCAAACGCGTGTCCGGCAGAAAGATCGTACTGGGCGAGGGCTGTGAGATCGAAACGATCCAATACAGCGAGTCCCTGGAGGGCACGACCGTCAACGACTGCAAGACGGAAAAGATCTCCTGAGGCAAACTTTTGCACGAAAGATCGGGGACGCGATTCTTTCGCGCATCCATACCATAAAAACAGGAAAACGGTTTTCTCCGAACGGGATCTCGGAAGCCGTTTTCCTGTTTTGTTGTTCCCGAAAAAAGGCGGTTCAGCGGATGAAGTTGGTACGCGCTTGGGTATTTTCGGGATGCATAACGCCCTGTTTCTTTGCCAGATCGATACAACGCAGCAGCCACGCCATGTTCCTGCCGATGTTTCGCAGGGTATTGATCCCCTCCGCGTCCTGCATGACCTGTTCCCCGTTGCTGCCGTACGCCTGATTCCAATAGGTCGAGGAAACGATCGGCATGGAGCTGATCGCATAGTATTTGTTCAGCACGTCAAAGGATGCCACCGTTCCCGCGCGTCTTGCGCAAAGCACCGACGACGCCGGCTTGAACAGGAACGCACTCTTGCCCGAATAAAACGCACGGTCCAGAAACGAAAGCAAGCGTCCGCTCGGATGCGCATAGTACACCGGAGAGCCGAACACAAAGCCGTCCGCTTGCCTTGCATGTTCGACGAATCGGTTGACCGCGTCATCCACAACGCACTTCCCCGCTTTCACGCAATATCCGCACGCCAGGCAGTCCTGCACGTCACGCCCCACGCAAAACGTCTCCGTTTCCACTCCGTTGCTTTGCAATTCGTCTGCGACGACGCCGAGCGCCGCCGCGGTCGTTCCGTTTTCATGGATGCTGCCGTTGAGTAAAAGAACCTTCATGTTGATCCCTATCCCTTTCCAAATGTTGAAATATATGTCGGAAGATACTTTGCCTGTTCTTCCTTTTCAGTTTATCATATTTTCCCCGATCGTGCAAGCGTTTGGCTTCAAAAACAACAAAAGAGGGGGTTCGGCATAACGCCGGACACCCTCCGTTGTCCCCGAGACAAAATAATTTCACTTATATTGTATATTAGGGATGGTTTGCTTAGCGCGCTCTCTTCGCCGCGAAGCATTCGCTGCAAAGAACCGGTCTGTCCGTAGAAGGCTGGAAAGGAACTCTTGCGATCTTTCCGCATTCTGCACAAACGGTCTCGAACATCTCTCTGGGTGCTCTTGCAGCATTCTTTTTCGCGTCTCTGCAAGCTTTGCATCTCTGAGGTTCGTTCTGGAAGCCTTTTTCAGCATAGAATTCCTGCTCACCGGCGGTGAACACAAACTCGTTGCCGCAGTCTTTGCAAACCAAAGTCTTATCCTCGTACATCTGCCTACTCCTTGTTAGATTATTTATAATATCATCCCCGAACACGGGAAATATTATCCGTTCAATAGATTCCTGAGCTTTAAGCGGATCCTGCAAAGCGCGTTCGCAACGCTTTTTTCGCTTTTTCCGAGCTTCGCCGCAATCTCCGCGTAGGACTGATCCGACAGATAAGACTCAAATACCGTTTGCTCATACTCCGACAGCTCCGACAGAACGCGTTCGTACAGCAACGAACTGCTCTCCCGATCCAGAAAATCACTCTCCGGCGAGCTGCCCGAAATCAATTCCGCCTCCGTTTCCTCCAACGGAACGGAAACGCGATCCTGCACCCGATACCGACGCGCCGCGCTGATGACACTGTGTCCGACACAGGCGGACGCATAGGTGGAAAACGCGCTTGAGACCCCATCGTAGGTACGAACCGCCTTCAGCAAGCCGACAAGTCCCTCCTGAAACAGGTCCTCCTCGTCCGCGCCCGAAACGGAAGCGCCGGAACGCAGAACGTGCCAATAAACCAACCGTCGATACGCGTCGGCAAGCGAGGCGAACGCCTCATCGTCTCCCGCACGCGCCAAGCTGATCAATTCCGCTTCCTGTTCCTTCGCCAGGCGGGATTCGCCGGACGCATCGGTCTGCGGTGCCCATTTTGTCAAACAGTCGGTTCTCATCTCCACCAGAACACCCCGGCTCTCGGTTGCAGTTGATGCAATATCACATACTGCAAAGATATATTATACTCACTTTTTCCGATTTGTCAATAGTTTTTGAATGATTTTGAAACTTTTTTTACGATTTCATCACGGTCGATCGGGTTTTTGCTCTACGATTTCCACAAGCAGGCGGTCCATCTCCGGCAATTTCAGTACGATATCCTTGGCAAGCGCGATCTGACAGCGCGCACGCAACAGGTTATGCTGCTGCTTACGGCACTTGAAATACACGTCTCCGTCCAGATAGTCCTTCAGGAAGCGGGCGGCAAGCTCCAGCGTCACGATCAGAACGCCCTTGGGCAGGTTAACCAGCTCCGTTTCCGTCATGATGCCCCGCAGCTCCGCGAGGAAACCTTCCGCAAACCGACGGTATCCGTTCAGGTCCAGAGAAACGGCGGAAACGTCCTGTGCGTCCTCCGCGGCGGTGTTGCAGGCGAAACGGACCGCGTCCCCGAAATCATAGGTCACAAAACCGGGCATGACCGTATCCAGATCGATCACGGCAAGCGGCTCCAACGTTTCCCGATCAAACATGACGTTGTTGCATTTGGTATCGTTGTGGACGACGCGAAGCGGCATCTCCCCCGCCCGGTGCAGATCGTCAAACAGGGAAACGTACCGTTCCATGGAAAACAGATAGGAAAGCTCCTCCCCGACCTGTGCGGCGCGGCCGCAGACGTCCGCTTCCGCGGAAGCGTGCAGGTCGCGGAACCGTTTGGGCGTATTGTGGAAATCGGGAATGGTGGTGAACAGCTTCTCGGCGGGAAAATCCGACAGGTAGCGTTGAAACCGACCGAACGCCACGCCCGTCCCGTACAGGATCCTTTCGTCCGGTTCGCTGGTATTGATCGCATCGTACACATAGGAAAAGACGCGCCAGTAATCGCCTTCCGGCGTTTGCAGAAAAAATTTTCCCGAATCCATGCGGTAGTAGCGCAGGACGCGGCGGCGCACATCCGTTTCCCCCATCGAACGCAGCTTACGTTCGATATGCGTCGTCACGGCGAACGCGTTTTCCGCGACCTGCTCCGGGCTGCGGAACACCTCATGGTTCAGTCTCTGCACCGTATAGTGCAGATCACGTCCGTCGGACGCTTTGACATGCAGTACATAGGTATCGTTGATATTCCCTGTTTTGATGATCTCGTAGCCTGTCATCTCCCCTTTGAGTCGAAAGGTCTTCAGAAGTAATGCAAAAACAGCAAGCAGCTTCTGCTCCGTCATAACAGTAAGGTCTCTCCTTTTTGATGGGTGCTCAGTCAATCACAAAATAATGAGGCTGTTCGCGATATTTTTCATTCGCTTTTTCCCACATCGGAACACAGCGCATCAGATGGCAGTTTGCCTGCAAAATGTTCCCAACCTGCAATTCCTTACCGTCCAGCAACGCTTCCATGCGGCTGTACGCCTGCTTGACGCCCCGAAAATCATGGGCATAGCAGCGCTGCCGGCAGCTGCTGCCGTCCTCGCGTATCATCGTATAGGTATAGCAGTCCTCAAACAGGTAATCCGGACACGTCAGCTCCTCGACCGCGTGCATGGACGTATTGCAATTGGTCCCGCATCCCAGAAAGAGGATGCTTCCGTCCTGCTCCATCAGACGGTAAAACGGTGAATTCTTTCCCGCCGGCGTGTCGTCCAGATGATGCCCGCCGAGCAAGGTTTCCTGCAATTCCCCGATCGCACAGCAGGAATGCGTCGGGCAAAGGCTACGCTTCACGCCCGGAACGGACGTGCGGAAATATTCCGGCAATGCGCCGACATTGGACGGCGTGCTACGCACGTCGAACGTCAGCGAATGCGCCGGTCCGCAATGCAGATAGCTCAGCGCGGGAAACATCAGCGTCCCGTGATCTCCCAAAGCCAAACGCAAGCCGTCGATCACGTCCTGCGGCGTCAATCCGCTCCGCCCGAGCGAACGGAACGAGGAATGTACAAGCAATGCGCTGTTCGGGCGAACGCCCAGCCGAAGCGCGTCCTCGGCAATTTCTTTTACGACATCCGACATGATGTAAAATCCTCTTTTCTGCAGATCCATGTGGTGTACGGCGGCAGCGTTTGTTCGCCGGAAACCGTTTTGCCGCTGAAAAGCTCCCTCGCGGGAGCGGGAAGCGTCCATTGCACGGAATGCTCCGAGCGGTTGCACACCGCAAAAAGTTCTTGCTCTTGTTTTTCTTCGTCAAATCGACAGAACGCAAACGTCCCGTCGGGACTGTCCATGACCCGAAATCCGCCACAGGCAAACAGCGGCTCGTTCTTACGGACGCGGTTGACCTCGGCAAAGCAGGTAAACAGCCTCTTTTCGATATTCCCCCACGGGAACGGCAAACGGTTGAACGGGTCGTGATACCCCTCCAGCCCCGCTTCGTCTCCGTAGTAGATGCAGGGAACGCCGGGCAATGCCGCCAGCAACGCATACCCGCAGCACAGCAGCCGAATCGCTCTTTCCCGTTGCTTCTTTGTCATGCGCCTGTGCGCCAGCACCTCGTTCGGCTCGCCCATGTCAGCATCGCCGCCCAGCACCGTCAGAATGCGTTCGGTATCATGTGTCCCGATACTATTCATGGTATGCGCCAACGCGTGGATCGGATAATGGCAATACAGCGTTTGCGTGACGGTGCGCAGCAAAGAAGCGTCCCCGTCCCGCAAAAAAGCGATCAGTCCGTTGCGCAGCGGATAGTTCATCACACCGTCCAGCTGTTTTCCGAGGAAATAGCGTTTGCGTTCCCCGTATGCGACCTTGTTCGACGCATCCTCCCACACTTCACCGATCACGGCGGCGTCCGGCTTTTCCCGTTTGACCGCCTCGGTGATCTGTTCCAGAAAGTCGCTGTCCAGTTCGTCCGCCACGTCTAAGCGGTAGCCGTCGATCCCCATACGCAGATAGTGCGGAATGACCTGCTCACAGATGAAATTCCGGAAATCTTCACATTTGACGGTACGCGGCAGGTTGCGGATGCCCCACCAGCATTCATACACATCCGGATACCGTTCAAAGCGAAACCACGGATAGTACGGAGAGTTCTCGGACTGACACGCCCCGACGGAGGGATAGCTCCCGTACCGATTGAAGTACAGACTGTCCTCCCCGACATGGTTGAACACCCCGTCCAGTATCACGCGGATGCCCCTCTCATGCGCTTTGCGGATCAGCTCCGCAAGTGCGTTTCCCCCGCCGAACGCGTCGTCAACGCGCAGATAGTCGCCGGTGTCGTATTTATGATTGGAATACGCCTGCGAGATCGGGCTGAGGTACAGCACCGTTACGCCCAACTCCTGCAAATACGGCAATTTTTCCGCGATCCCGTACAGATCGCCCCCGAAATGCGTATGGTTCGGATACTCCTGCCCCGCAATGGGCGGGTATTCGGGAATTCCGTTTTCCCAGTCGTCACAGTAGGGCGTGCCCGCGCGTTTGGGGACTTTCCCGCTTTTGCGGAAGCGGTCTACAAAGATATGGTAAAACACCCCGCGGTCCAGCCAATCCGGCGTTTGATACCGCAGACGGTACACGGTCAGCTGAAATTCGTTGACAAACCGATCCGAAAGCGAAAGCGAAGCGCCGTCACAGACGGTATACCGCCTGCCGAAAGGCGTTTCCGCTTCAAAATGGAAGAAGAACAGTCCGCCGTCCGGTGCGATGCGATCGGTATGCAGGGTGTACGCAAACACACGGTATTCCCCTTCGTCGCGCACGAAATACGCGTCCTCCTGCAGCAGCACCCGTTCGTCGTTTCCCAAATAGAACCGTGCGCTCAAAGCGCTTTGCATCCCGAATTCTATCTGCAATACCTCGCCGCACGGGACGGCAAACCGTTCGGTCTCTTTCCCGTTTCGCTTGACGCGCAGAAACGCTTCGTTCGTTGCAAAGCAGCCGCTCACGATCCCTCTCCCGTTTGGATCGGTTCGAGATTCCAGATGCGCTCCGCGTAGGTGCGGATGCTGCGGTCCGCCGCGAAGAAGCCGGATTTTGCAATGTTCATCAGCGACATCCGATTCCAGCGCTTGCGGTCGGCATACGCACGGATCATGCGTTCATGCGCTTCGGCGTAAAAATCGTAATCCGCCAGACACATGAACGGATCGGAAACGCCGTGCGAATACAGCAGATAGGTCGCAATGTCCGAGAACGAACGGCCCGCGTAGCCCGCCTGTAAGCTGTCCAGCGCCCGCTTCAGGTTGGGAGAGCGGTTGTAGTATTCCGAAGAGGAATAGCCCTTGCGCCACAGCTCCTCCACCTCGTCCGCCGTATAGCCGAAAATGAAGATGTTGTCTTTTCCGAGCCGCGCAGCCATTTCGACGTTCGCGCCGTCCAGCGTTCCCAGCGTCACGGCTCCGTTCATCATGAATTTCATATTGCCCGTTCCGCTTGCTTCCTTGCCTGCCAGCGAGATCTGTTCGCTGATCTCGGCGGCGGGCATGAGATGCTCCGCCAGCGTAACGTTGTAATTTTCCAAAAAGACCACGCGTATCTTGCGCCGCAGGATCGGGTTTCGGTCGATCTCCGCTCCCACATAGCAGATCAGACGCAGAATATCCTTTGCCAGATAGTAGCCGGGCGCAGCCTTCGCGGAGAACAGAAACGTCTGCGGCGGAATGTCCAGCGTGGGGTTTTCCTTCAGACGCTGATACAGGTCGATGACGTGAATGGCGTTGAGCAGCTGGCGTTTGTATTCATGCAAACGCTTTGCCTGTACGTCGAAAATGCTTTCGGGGTTCAGCTCGATGCCCTTTGTCGCCTTGATATACTGCGCGAAGTCCTCTTTGTTCTGCTTTTTGATGCTTTCCAGCCGATCCAGAACAGCGCTGTCGTCGGCAAATTTTGCAAAGTCCTCCAGCTTTTCGGGATGCTTGCGGTAATCCGGTCCGATGGTTTCATCCAGTAGTGCCGCCAAACGCGGGTTGGAATAGCAAAGCCACTTGCGGTGTGCGATCCCGTTGGTCACATTGGTGAACCGTTCGGGATACAGATCGTAATAATCGCGGAACACCTTGGTCTTCAGGATCTCCGAATGCAGCTCCGAAACACCGTTGACGCTGTGCGAACCGACCACGGACAGATTCGCCATGCGCACCAGACCGTGATCCAGGATCGCCATGCGGGTGATCTTGTCCCAGTCGCCCGTGAACCGATTCCAAGCCTGCTTGCAGAACCGCTCGTTGATCTCCCGAATGATCATATGGATGCGCGGCAGCTTGATCGCAAACAGATTTTCGTTCCAGACCTCCAGCGCTTCGGGAAGCACCGTGTGATTGGTATAGGAAATGGTCTGCGTCGTGATCTCCCACGCGCGCTCCCACGAGAAGTAATGCTGATCCATCAGAATGCGCATCAATTCGGGGATCGCAAGCGCGGGATGGGTATCGTTGATGTGGATCGCGACCTTATCGGGCAGATTTTCCAACGTCTGATAGCGGGCAAGATGATTGCCCAGAATATTCTGCAGGGACGCGGACACCAGAAAATACTGTTGAGAAAGCCGCAGCAGCTTGCCCTCATGGTGGTTATCCGCGGGATACAGCACCTTGCAGATGGCGTCCGCCATGGTGCTTTCCTCCAACGCCTTGACATACTGCCCCTGCGAAAACGCCTTCATATCGAAATGATCCGGATCGCGGGAACGCCACAGACGCAGGGTGTTGACCGAATCCGTTCCCGCACCGGTCAGGAACAGGTCGTAAGGGACCGCTTCCAGCACATCGCAGTTTTCGTAGATCACATTGCAATGCCCGTCCTGCCATTCCTCGCGCACCGTGCCGCCGAAGCGCACCGTGACCTTTTTATCCTGACGCGGGACCAGCCAGCAGTTGCCGTCGGGCAGCCAGATATCGGGCAGCTCCAGCTGTTCGCCGTCCACGACGCGCTGCTTGAACAACCCGTATTCATACAGCAAGGAAAACCCTCTCGCGTCGTAGTTCTGCGAGGTCAGCGCGTCCATAAAGCAAGCCGCCAGTCTGCCCAGTCCCCCGTTGCCCAAGCCGGGATCCGGCTCCAGCTCGTACAGGTCGTCCAGCGCAAAGCCGTTTTTCTTAAGCGTCTTGCGGTAGATCTGCTCGATGCCCAGATTGCAAAGATTCAGTTTCAGCATGCGTCCCATCAGGAATTCCATGCAAAGATAGAACACCTGCTTGCCGGATTGCTGTCTTGCCTTCTGCCGGAAGTCGCGGTTGCAGCTTCCGAGCAGGTCGCGCACGGAAAGCACCACCGCCTGATACATCTGCTGCGACGTCGCCTCCTGCGGCGTCGTCCCGAAGTAACGGGACAGCTTATTGCAAAGCGCCTCGCTCACCGAGGCCGCGTCGACGTTTTTCAGCACAAATTGTTTAGCCATGAACTTTTATTCTCCGATATTCTCCGAATTCTGTTATAGTGAACGGTACAGCTCCTGATACTGTGCGGCGGACTTCCCCCACGAGAAATCCGTCTGCATCACACGGCGCACCAGTTTTTTCCAAGTGTCCCGATCCCGATAGGCCGACAGCCCGTTGCGGACCGCATACAGCATATCCCACGCGTTATACGAGGCAAACGTAAATCCGTTCCCGCCGCCCTCACAGCCGACGTCACGGATGCTGTCGTACAGTCCGCCCGTCTCATGCACCACCGGAACGGTCCCGTAACGGGAGCAGATCATCTGTGCCAGTCCGCACGGCTCGGTGCGCGACGGCATCAAAAACAGATCCGCGCCCGCGTACATCTGCTTTGCCAAAGCCTGATCGAACCGAAGCAGGACGCGGCAGTTTTCGGGATGACGCTGCGCAAGAGACGCAAAGAACGTCTCGTAATACGGGTCTCCCTTGCCCAGCAGGACGAGCTGTACGTCCTCCTCCAGCAGATCGTCCGCCGCCAGCGTCAGCAGATCCAGCCCCTTGGAATCCACCAAACGCGTGATCATCGCGACCACGGGCGTGTCCGCCTTCACCGGCAGACCCAGCTTTTCCTGCAATTCCGCCTTGCAGATCGCCTTCCCCGCCATGCGGTTGACGCTGAAATTTGCCTTGAGCTCTTGGTTCTTGGCGGGGTTGTAATAGGTTTGATCGATCCCGTTGAGGATGCCGCTCAGCTTGCCCTGATACATGCGCAGAACAGGGTCAAGCCCATGCGAAAACCGCTTGGAAAGGATCTCCTTGGCGTAGGTCGGGCTGACCGTCGTCACACGGTCGGCACAGACGATCGCCCCCTTGAGCAGATTGATGCAATCCCCGTACTCCACGATCTCCCGATCCGAGGGCAGCAGGTCGAACACGTCGTTGAGCAGTTCAAATCCGTACTGTCCCTGATACAGGATATTATGAATGGTGAAAACGGTGCGGATGTCCGAGAACCGTTCCAGATCGGCGTATTTCTGTTTCAGATAGATCACGGAAAGCGCAGACTGCCAATCGTTTGCGTGCAGGACATCCGGAAAGAAGTCCAGATCCGGCAGCAGATCGACGACCGCGCGGCAAAAAAACGCGAAACGCTCCCCGTCGTCAAACTCCCCGTAGAGGTTTCCGCGTTTGAAGTAATACTCGTTATCCACAAAATAATAGGTCACCTTGCGGCAGGCGACCGTGAACACCCCGCAATACTGCCGTCTCCAGTTCAGCTGAACCGTCTTGCTGAACAGGAAGCGCAGTTTCGAACGCCAGGCGGCGTCCATCGTCGCGTACAGCGGCATGATGACGCGGATGTCATCCTCCGGCGACGCCTTTTTCAGCGCCGCCGGCAGAGAGCCGATCACATCGGCAAGACCGCCCGACGCGGCGAACGGAGTGGATTCCGAAGCGACAAATAAAATTTTCATTGGGCTGTTTTCTTCCTTTCGCGGCGTGTTTTTCGCCGTTTGGCGTGTCTTCCCTTCCGTTCAGACCTCCGCCTGCTTCTCGATATAAAACGGACGGCTTTCATGTCCCGACAGGACACGTCCGTCCCGCACGGTCACGCTTTTGTCCGTTATGACACAGTTCAGATAGGCGTTGTTTCCGATATAGGTATCCTGCATGAGGATGCAGTTTTCCACGCTGGTGTTCTTTCCGACATGGACCCCGCGGAACACAATGGAATTTTCGACAATGCCTTCGATCAGGCAGCCGTCCGCGATCATGGAATTTTTCACCAAGGAGTTCTCCGCGTAGACCGTCGGAGCGGAATTACGCACCTTCGTCAGGATCGGACGGTTGCGCACATTGAACAGCGCTTTGCCGATCTGCGGGTTCAGAAGCTCCATATTGCGGCGATAATATTCGGACAGACTGCCGACCGTTTCGAAGTATCCGTCATACCGATAGATGCGGAAATGACTCGACGGCGCACAGCGGGTCAGAATATCGCGCGCCAGACTGGTATAGCCGTGCGCGGACGCTTCCATCAGCTTGGACAGCAAAAACTGCCGGTTCATCACCAGAATGTGCATCTGCACATCCTTGCTTTCCGCGCTGTCGTCATTGTAATCCGTCACGTCGATGATCCTGCCGTTTGCGTCCGCGTGTACCACGCTCACATCGCTTTCCCCGGAGGCAACGCGGTTCTGCACCGCGACCGTCGCATCCGCGCCGCTTTCCTGATGAGCGCGCAGCAGCTCGCCCAGATCGATGTTGCAGATCACGTCGCAATCGGACAGCAGAACCTGATCCTCGGTGCATTCGCTCAGAAACCGCCGCGCGTTGATGAGCGCCTCCAGACGCGACGCATACAGCCCGCTTCCGCGATCGGCAAACGCGGTGATGAACGGCGGCAGGATCTTGATCCCGCCGTTCCTGCGCGCCAGGTCCCAATCCTTACCCGTTCCGATGTGGTCCATCAGCGACTGGTAGTTATAATGGGCAAGCACGCCTACCTTGGTGATGCCGGCGTTGACGATGTTGGACAGGGTGAAATCGATCAGCCGATAGCGGCAGCCGAACGGAACGGACGCCATCGTGCGCTCCAGCGTCAATTCGGGAACGCGGCGTTCGTTCAGACCCGCAAATAAAATCGCAACCGTACTCATATGTATGCCCTTTCCTTCTTATCGTTCTTGGCTCGGGCAGCTCTCCAGCTCCGCCGCCCCGAACCTGACGCCGTCCTGAACGGTCATGCCGTCCGGGATCTGCAAGCCGCCGCCCACCAGAGTGATGCCGGACGCTTCCCCGATCGGCTTTCCGATCTTCGCGCCGACGCCGATCTCGGTCTTACTGTCCACGATCGCGTACTGCACGCAGGCGTCCTCCTTGATCACCACATCCTCAAAGATCACGCTGTCGCGCACCACGGCGTTCTTTTCCACCACGACCCCCGCGGACATCACGCTGTTGATGACCGTTCCGTAGATCTCGCACCCCTCGGTGATGACCGAGTTGCGGATCAGAGCGCTTCTGCCGACATACTGCGGCGGGCGCGCGTCGTTGCGGGAATAAATACGCCAGCCCCTGTCCTGCAAGGTCAGCTTCGGGTGCTCTCCGAGCAGATCCATGTTCGCTTCCCACAGGCTTTGGATCGTACCGACGTCCTTCCAATACCCGTCAAACGGGAACGCGTACATCTTCTCGCCGCTTTGCAGCATCGCGGGAATGATGTTCTTTCCGAAATCATGGCTGCTGCTTTGATCCTGCTCGTCCGCGATCAGATAGTCGTACAGCTTGCGGCGGGAGAACACGTAGACGCCCATGGACGCTTTGGTGCTGTCCGGATGCTCCGGCTTTTCCTCAAAGCGGAAAATGCGATCCTCCCCGTCCGTGCTCATGATCCCGAATCGGCTCGCCTCCGAAAGCGGCACGTCGAACACGGCGATGGTGCAGTCGGCACCCTTGCGCTTATGAAACTCCACCATTTTGGAGTAATCCATCCGGTAAATATGATCGCCGGACAGCACGACGACATAATCCGGATCGAACTTGTCGATGAAATGCAGGTTCTGATAGATGGCGTTCGCCGTCCCCTTGTACCACTCGGATCGGTTCATCGCCTGATAGGGCGGCAATGTGGTCGCCCCGCCGTAGGTGCGGTCCAGATCCCAGGGAACGCCGTTGCCGATATACTCGTTCAGAGCAAGCGGCTGATACTGCGTCAGAATGCCCACCGCGTCGATTCCCGAATTCACGCAATTGGAAAGGGGGAAATCGATGATGCGGTACTTCCCGCCGAACTGCACGGCAGGCTTGGCAATGCGCTCCGTCAGCAGATACAGTCTGCTTCCCTGCCCGCCGGCAAGCAGCATCGCCACCGTTTCTTTCTTTTTCGCCATGGTGAAAAGCCTTTCTTCCGAAAGCGGAAACTTATTTTCGAACAATCAATCGTCGGGTTCGGCGTCAACGCCGGCTTCGGCGTTCTCATCGGCTCCGCCCTGCTCCTGCGTCCGGGAAAACGCGTACACCGTTTCGAACGCGTCTCCGTCCTCCTGCGCGGGCAAAAGCCGTTCGCGGAACGCAAACAGCAAAGCAAGCGTCAGCCCGATCAGCACAAAAAATCCGATCCCCTGTACCACGCGATCCTGCGATAGTCTTTGTTTCAAGGCGTCCTCTCCTGTTCATGCGCAGCATTTGCGCAGCATGTCGTGAAGCATTTGCGCAGCTCATAAGCGATCCGCAAAGCGGAACGCTTAAAGCGGAACGCTTAAAGCGGAACGCTTAAAGCGGAACGCTTTTATTTTCGGTGCTATTATAACATAAACAGAACCGTTTGGCAAGGGGATTTCCATATATTCTATAACGGTTTTTGCTTGAAAAAATGGAAAAACCCCTTTACAAACGGGTAAAAATATGGTATAGTGTGAGGAACGGATTTTGAGGTCCGTTGGAAGATAGGCTGGGTTTTCGGGAAAGTTCACCGTTCCCTTTGCTCGGTTTATCCCGTATTTTTTGAACGGAGGTGGACAACTATGCTTCTGAAGGATGAAAAGCAGCAGATCATCAAAGACTATGCTGTGCATGAGGG
Organism: uncultured Ruminococcus sp.; assembly: GCA_964414775.1. Classification (GTDB taxonomy): domain Bacteria; phylum Bacillota; class Clostridia; order Oscillospirales; family CAG-382; genus Coliplasma. Next base: position 13,631 of record CAYPYA010000079.1, read on the forward strand.
CGACACCGGATCGGCAGAGGTGCAGATCGCGATCCTGACCACCAGGATCAAACAGCTCACCGAGCATCTGAAGGCGAACCCGAAGGACAATCATTCCCGCAGAGGGCTTCAGCAAATGGTCAGCAAGAGAAAGAAATTTCTCGGCTATTTGCAAAAGAAGGACATCAATCGTTACCGTGCGATCGTCGAAAGCCTTGGCTTGAGAAAGTAAGTGTTCCTTGATGCAACGCGCGCGGAGGAGGCGGCTCAAAACGCTTTCTCCGCGCTGCACCGCCCTTCCGTAAGCCGGTTTATCATTTAGATATGCCCCATGACGCGTTTTTCATGAGGCGGTATTTAAGTGTTAAACTTCGCTTGCGGATACCGAATCATTTCAGAAAGGATCTGCAACCATGTTTGAACAGTTCAAAACATTTGAGTACACGCTTGCCGGTCGGAAGCTCGTCATCGAGACCGGCAAAATGGCACAGCTGGCAAACGGCTCCTGCTTTGTCCGCTACGGCGACACCGCCGTGCTGTGCTGCGCGACCGCGTCCGCTTCTCCGCGTGACGGAATCGATTTCCTCCCCCTTGCGGTGGATTACGAGGAAAAGCTGTATTCCGTCGGCAGAATTCCGGGAAGCTGGAACCGCCGCGAGGGTCGTCCGACCGAACACGCGATCCTGAGCTCGCGCGTGATCGACCGCCCCATCCGCCCGCTGTTCCCGAAGGATCTGCGCAACGATATCGTTCTTTCCCTGACCGTCATGTCCGTCGATCAGGATTGCTCGCCCGAGATCTCCGCCATGATCGGCGCGTCCATTGCGCTGACCATTTCGGACATTCCGTGGAACGGACCGATCGCCGGCGTTTACGTCGGTCTGGTGGACGGCGAGATCGTCATCAACCCGACCGAAGCCCAGCGCGCCAAGAGCGATCTGCAGCTGACGGTCGCGGGCAGCGCCGAAAAGGTGGTCATGATCGAAGCGGGTGCGAACGAGGTGGACGATTCCGTCATGTTCGACGCGATCATGAAAGCGCATGAGGAGATCAAGGGGCTTGTCAAATTCATCGAAAGCATCCGCGCCGAGATCGGAAAGCCGAAGTTCGACTATCCGTCCTGCGTGGTGGATCCCGCCATGTTCGACCGCATCGAAGCGCTGGTCGCCGAGGACGTCAAGGTCGCGCTGAACACGGACGACAAAAAGGTGCGCGACGCACGCTTGCAGCCGATCTATCAGCGCGTATACGACGAGCTTGCCGAGGAGTATCCCGACAGCAAGGTGATGATCGACGAATGCCTGTACAAGCTGCAAAAGAAGATCGTTCGCCATTGGCTGCTGACCGAGCAGAAACGTGTCGACGGCAGACGTATGGATCAGATCCGTCCGCTGGCGGCGGAGGTCTCGCTGTTGCCGCGCGTCCACGGTTCGGGTATGTTTACCAGAGGACAGACGCAGGTCCTGACCTCCTGCACGCTTGCTCCGATGAGCGAAATGCAGCAGCTCGACGGCATCGACATCGAAGAGACCAAGCGCTATATGCACCATTACAATATGCCCGGCTTCTCGGTCGGCGAAGCGAAAGCCTCCCGCGGCGCGGGTCGCCGTGAGATCGGTCACGGCGCGCTGGCGGAGCGTTCGCTGCTGCCGGTGCTTCCCTCCGTGGAGGAATTCCCCTATGCGATCCGCTGCGTTTCGGAGGTCATTTCCTCGAACGGATCCACGTCGCAGGCTTCCGTCTGCGGTTCGACGCTGGCGTTGATGGACGCGGGCGTTCCGATCAAGGCTCCGGTCGCGGGCATCTCCTGCGGTCTGATCACCGAGGGTGAGAGATGGATGACGATGATCGACATTCAGGGGCTTGAGGATTTCTTCGGCGACATGGATTTCAAGGTCGCCGGCACGAAAAAGGGTATCACCTCCATTCAAATGGATCTGAAGATCGACGGTCTGACGCCGGAGATCATCAAATCCGCGTTTGAGGTCACCAAAAAAGGACGTTTCTTCATCATCGACGAGTATCTGCTCAAGACCCTGCCCGCACCGCGCGAGGATGTTTCCGCGTACGCGCCGAAGATGATCTCCACCAAGATCGATCCGGACAAGATCCGCGACGTCATCGGTTCGGGCGGAAAGGTCATCCAGAAGATCTGTGCGGACACCAACTGCAAGATCGACATCGAGGACGACGGCTCTGTCTTCATCGCGGCGGTCAACAAGGACGACGGCTACCGCGCGCTGGCTTTGATCGACGCCATTGCCAAGGATCCCGAACCCGGAACGATCTTCTTGGGAACGGTCACGCGTCTGATGAACTTCGGCGCGTTTGTCGAGATCGCACCCGGCAAGGAAGGTCTGGTCCACATTTCGCAGCTTGACAAAAAGCGTGTCGCGAAGGTCGAGGACGTGGTCGCCGTCGGCGATCAGATCAAGGTCATGGTGACGGAGATCGACGAGAAGGGTCGTCTGAACCTGTCCCGCAAGGACGCGCTTGCCGCGACCGAACCGTAAAATTTCGATTGCACAAAGTAATTCGATTTGCACAAAACAAAAAGCCGCCTGTGAAAGGCGGCTTTTTTGGTTGGTTTCGTACACAAAAGCTGATTTTAATTGAAATGCACGACCACGTGCGAGAACCAATAGAAGAAACGGCAAAGCAGTCGCCCCGGGTAGCCGGGCATGGACAGGATCAGCACGCCCGCGCGGCTGAAACGGTACATATGCCTGCCCTTTTTCGGGTTGATGCGGATCAGATTCTGCCAGAATTCCCGCATCTGCCTATCCCCCTCCTTGCTGTTCTGCAAACGGGTAAACAGCACGGCAAGGATCACAAGAAAGCTCATGGAATGGTGCAGATACCGCCCCAGCTT
>CAYPYA010000080.1:0-7902 GCA_964414775.1 uncultured Ruminococcus sp.
CGGCAGCCACGACGAACTCGTCGCAGACGAATCCGGTCTCTATCACAGTCTCTGGAACGCGCAGGCGCAGTACTATGTAGACGAAAAGGAAACCGATTAGCAGGGGCGTCGGTCTTTCACAATCAAGTTATAACCCACGCCGGGCACACAAAAAAATGTAGAAAACCCTTGAAAAATCAAGGGTTTTCTATGAAAGCAGCGACCTGATTCGATACGAATTGCACACCTTTGGCAACCTTTCGTTAAAGGTTCAATGCAAAGTATCGTTCAGATTCCATTTGTGTGAGCGGTATAGTTTGCCATTATAATACTGCAGTGCTTTTCATCCAAATACCAATGATGAATTCCCGTGTCTCCGGTTCCGAAATAAACATCGCTGTCGATGGGCAGGCGCAGGAAAGAGCGATAAAGCTGGTTGATCATCCCGCCGTGGGTAACGATTGCAACCGTGTGATCATGAGCCGTTTCCGAAATGATTTTGGAGAGAATATAATCCGCCCGGAAACGGAACTCCAACATGGATTCCTGCTCATAAACGGAGGCATGTACGGGTAAATGCTCAACGATCGGATATTTCTCTCGGGCAACGGCTCTTTCTAAACCGGCAATCAAACCATTATTGAACTCCATCAGTTTATCCTCAACGTGCAGAGGGATATTTGTTGCTTCGGATAAATGCGCAGCGGTTTGCAGTGCTCTCTTAAGCGGGCTGCTGTAAATTGCGGAGATGTCGAAATGATCCTTTACAAACAAAGCCATGGATAAAGCCTGTTTGTGTCCGCGATCTGTCAATGCAAAATCCGCCCGACCTTCATGTACATCCAGCAGATCCGCTTCCGACTCACCGTGCCGTATAACCAATAATTGCATAGCCCGATACCTTCCTTTTTTGAGAAATAAAAAACAGAACACCAATCTCAATACCGTTGCATTAAAACTGGTGTCCGGTTATGGTGCGGGTGAAAGGACTTGAACCTTCACGAAGTTGCCCCCACTAGAACCTGAATCTAGCGCGTCTGCCAATTCCGCCACACCCGCAAAGTGTGGATTTGAGGGTGGGGCGGAATTGTTTCCGCACACACCCGCAAAGTGTGGATTTTGGGGTGGGGCGGAATTGTTTCCGCTTTTTCCCAGCCACGAGCAATACTATACCACACAAAAGAAAGTTTGTCAATAGCTTTTTTCGATTTTTTGCGTTTTTTGCTTTTCGTAATCCCGGTTATGAAAACAGGGAGGGCGTTCGAACCGTCAAAACATCAGGGCATCGGAATGAATTGATCCAAAATACCGTGTACAACGTAACGCGAGTCGCCTTTTTGACCGTTGGTGCAGGTGATCAGCGTACAGATTTTGGAGTCCGCGCTGTATGCACGGTTCGTTCGGATGTTTGACTTCCCGTGAATATTTTGCAGAAAACCCATGTAAGCAGTCGCGTCGGGGAAGTAAACGGTCGCGAAAGCGTTGCTGTCGTCAATATAATAGGAGAACGGCTTGTAGATATAAATGCCCTCGCGTGTGTAGATCTCGATCTGCGTGGTTTGCAGGTAGGTCCTGATCTTTGCGTCGTTGCACCATAGCTTGAGAGAATGGAACATCTCGCCGTTTCTCATGTTGTGTCCGTAGAGGACCATATTATAATTGGAAGCAAAGTTGTCGGAGATACTGCAGTCGGCGAAGACGCTTCCGGAATTGTGTTCTTTTCCCTCAAAATTATGATTCAGATAAAAATCGTTGTCCGTTCCTTTCATGACCGGATAATTGATGCGCGTATCGGACATATAGACCCATGCGTAAACATTCTCGTAGTTATTCGCAGCGCGTAAGAACTTCTGGTAGGTGACGCGGTAATGCTCCGTCCGGTCTACGATATCGGACTGATTGGGGACATACGGCTCATACGCGCCCTCGGCGTTGAGCAGCTGCAAAACGGTCGGCATCGCGTTCGGCTCCGGCAAATTCAGGGAACGCTCCAATGTGACGGTTTCTTCCAAACCCTCATGCAATACATCGTAAGCGGAAGCAGCCTCGCGGTCGTCAAGAACCTTGTTCGCGATCATGTAGACGGAATATCCCAAAATACAAATGCAAACCGCGATCGCCATGCAGCGGATCAGCAGGGGAGCGATCCGGGAGCGGTCATGTGTTTTTCCCTTGTGCTGCAGATCATGGACCGTGTACGCCTCGACGGATTCCGCAAAGCGGTTGTTCCCGTCCGATCCCATTTTTTGGTTTTGCTCCATCGGTAAAACGTTCCTTTCCTTGATATGTACACATAGTATATAACAGATCAATAAAAAAGTATAAGGCTTTTTTGTTAATTTTTTTCTAAACGGGAAAAAAAGCAGGAATTCACAATTTCCTGTTGACAATTTGGAAAAAATCGTTACAATAGTATGTAATTAAAATGATGTGCATTGCCACAAAGGAGAGAATCATGGCACTTAAGAATTCCAAGAAAACCGCGACCAACACGTATGAACTGGAAATTCAGTTGGAGAAGGCGGCATTTGACGCGGAAGTAGATAAGGTTTACAGAAGAAATGTCGCAAAAATGAGCATCCCCGGCTTTCGGCGCGGAAAAGCACCGAAAAGCGTGATCGAAAAAATGTACGGCAAGACCGTGTTCCACGAGGAAGCGATCGACGCGCTTCTGCCGGACGCGTACGCCTCCGCGGTTGCAGAAGCAAAGCTTGACGTCGTTTCCCGTCCGGAATTTGAACTGGTGTCCAATGATGATGAGGGCGTTTTGCTGAAGGCAAAGGTTACGGTCAAGCCGAACGTCAAGGTCAGCGAATACAAGGGCTTGAAAGCAAACCGTACCGAGGTGACCGTTTCCGACGAGGAGATCGACCGCGAGATCGACGCGGTACGCAATCGCAATGCTCGTGTGTTGACGGTCGAGGACCGCAATGCGCAGGACGGTGACGAGGTCGTGATCGACTACGAGGGCTTTTTGGACGGCGTCGCGTTTGAAGGCGGCAAGGGCGAAAAGCAGGTGCTGAAGCTTGGTTCGGGAAGCTTCATTCCCGGCTTTGAGGAGCAGGTCGCGGGACATGCCAAGGGAGAGGAATTCGATATTACCGTGACTTTCCCGACGGAATACGGCGAAGCGTCGCTGGCGGGTAAGGAAGCCGTTTTCAAGATCAAGCTGCATGAGATCAAGCACACCGAGCTTCCCGAGCTGGACGATGAGTTTGTCAAGGATGTTTCCGAATTCGATACGGTCGCGCAGTACCGCGAGAGCGTGCAAAAGAAGATCGAGGAGCGTAAGAACGCGTCCGCCGATTCGGAAGTGGAGCGTCAGCTGATCGATCACCTGATCGAAAATATGACCGGCGAGGTTCCGGATTGCATGATCGAAAACGAGATCGATTCCTATGTGAACGACTATGATTACCGTCTGAAATCGCAGGGCGCGAGCTTAGAGCTGTACTATCAGTATACCGGCAGCACCGAACAGAAGCTGCGCGATTCCTTTAAGGCGGAGGCGGAGCGTCAGGTGAAATCCCGCCTTGCTCTGGAGCGCGTTGCCAAGACGGAAAAGCTCAAAGCGGGAAAGAAAGAGCTGGAGGAAGAATATAAGAAGATCGCGTCGGGCTATAATGTAGATGTCGACTACGTGAAAAAGAATATCCCCGAGGAAGGTCTTTCGGAGGATATCGTGCTGAAGAAAGCGATTCAACTGATCAAGGACAACGCTGTGGTCACGACGGTTTCTCCCGATGCGCCCGAAACCGAAAAACCGGCGGAGGAGCAATCCACGGAGAACGCCTGAATCCGCTTTCCGCGCTTGGAACTGCAAGCTTTGAATCGCTTGCGGAAAGGATGCATACATGGAGAAGTCCACAACGGTATGCGGTTTTTGCGGCAGAGTCTGTTCGCATACGACCGCTTTGCAGATTGCAGACAGAATGATTTCGTTTTGCGATAACTGTCTGGACATATGCTGCCAGATCGCGGATGCGTATGAGGATTCGCTCCCGGCGGAAACGCTTCCGGACGCGGTCGAAGCGGATGAGTTCGAGGATAAACCGCTTCCCAAGCCCGCGGAGATGAAGCAGGTGCTGGATCGCTATGTGATCGGTCAGGAGGAAGCGAAGATCGTCCTGTCCGTTGCGATCTACAATCATTATAAACGCATTCGTTCGCTGAAGGACCGCTTGGTCGAAGACGACGATGTGGAATTGAAAAAGAGCAACGTCCTGCTGCTTGGCCCGACCGGTGTCGGCAAAACGCTGCTTGCGCAGACGATGGCAAAGCTTTTGAACGTTCCGTTCGCGATCGCGGACGCGACGACGCTGACGGAAGCCGGGTATGTCGGGGAAGACGTGGAAAACATTTTGCTCAGACTGCTGCAGGCGGCGGAGTTCGACGTTGCGCGCGCGGAAAAGGGGATCATCTATATCGACGAGATCGATAAGATCGCCCGTAAGAGCGAAAACCGTTCCATTACGCGGGACGTGTCCGGAGAAGGCGTTCAGCAGGCGCTGCTGAAGATCATTGAGGGTACGGTCTCCAATGTCCCGCCGCAGGGCGGAAGAAAGCACCCGAATCAGGAATTCATTCAGATCAATACCGGCAACATCCTGTTCATTTGCGGCGGTGCGTTCGACGGGCTGGACGAGATCATCAAGAACCGTCTCGGAAGCTATACGGTCGGTTTTACCGCGGGTATGGAAAGCGGCAGCAAACGCGGGGAAGCGTCCGTCACGTCGAAAGTGGAGAATTCCGATTTGGTGCGTTACGGGATCATTCCCGAGCTGGTCGGCAGACTGCCGGTCGTCGCCGCGCTGCACCCGCTGGACGAGGACGCGCTGGCAAGGATCCTTGTCGAACCGAAAAACGCGTTGGTGCGGCAGTATCAAAAGCTGTTCCTGATGGACGGTGTGGAATTGGAGTTTACCGAGGGCGCGATCCGCGCCATTGCGCATAAAGCGTATGAAACCAAAACCGGTGCGCGCGGTCTGCGCTCCATCACGGAGAAGCTGATGACGGACTATATGTACCGTGTTCCGTCCGATCCGAGCGTGAAAACGTTGAAGATCACGGAAGATATGATTTAGAACGATAAAAAAGTCAGGGGAAGTCAGTTCAAATGATAGCTGTTATTCTTGCGGCGGGAATGGGGAACCGTTACGGCGGATTGAAGCAGATCGATCCGTTGGGCCCATCCGGCGAATTCATCATTGATTATTCCGCGTATGACGCCATGCGCGCCGGCTTTGACGAGGTCGTGTTTATCATCAAGCGGGAAAATCAGGCATTGTTTCAGGAAACCATCGGGAAGCGTATGGAAGGGAAGATCCCCGTGCGGTATGCCTATCAGGACCCGAACGATCTTCCGGAAGGGCTTTCCTATCCGGAGGGGCGTGTAAAGCCGCTCGGAACGACGCACGCGCTGTATTGCTGCCGCAATGTGGTGAAGGATTCGTTTGCGATCTTCAATGCGGACGATTTTTACGGGTTCGATACGTTCCGCACCGTCAAAGCCTTTATGGATCATGCCGCACCGACGCAATTCTGCATGCCCGGCTATGTCGTGCGCAACACCCTGTCCGAAAACGGCTCGGTGACGCGCGGGATCTGCCGTACAAAGGACGGATGCCTGAGTCAAATCGTTGAGCGTAAGAAGATTCTGCCCGACGGCGAGCATGCGAAGTATGAGCAGGACGGCAAATGGGTCTCCATTGACGGGGAAACGCCTGTTTCCATGAATTTCTGGGGCTTTACACCGGACATTTTTGCGTTTGCGGAACGCCGCTTGCGTGCGTTTCTGACCGATCCGAAAACGGATCTGCTTCATGACGAGACCTGTCTGCCCGACTTGGCGGACGACGTGGTGCATACGCCTCCGTATTCCATTCATGTGCTGGCGAATCATTGCCTGTGGAAGGGCGTTACCTACCGGGAGGACCGCGAGGCATTCTGCTCCTATCTGGAACAGCAGGTGCGTGACGGAATCTATCCGAGAAATCTTTGGGCGGACGTTGCACCGACTGCCCGTATCTGAGCAAAACAGACCGTAGAAACCGATCATCAAATCATAAAGAATGGAGCATCCCATGTATTGTATCGACTATCTGCAAAACGCAGACCCCGAATTGGCACTTGCCGTTTCCGGCGAATTGGCGCGTCAGCGTCGCAACATCGAACTGATCGCGAGCGAAAACATCGTTTCCAAAGCGGTGCTTGCGGCGGCGGGCACGATTCTGACCAATAAATATGCCGAGGGTTATCCCGGAAAGCGGTATTACGGCGGCTGTGCGGAAGTGGATAAGGTGGAGGAGCTGGCGCGTCAGCGTGCCTGCCGGCTGTTCGGCGCGGAGCATGCGAATGTTCAGCCGCATTCCGGAGCTTCCGCGAATCTTGCCGTGTTCTTTGCGCTTTGCCAGCCGGGGGATACCGTTATGGGCATGAACCTTGCGCACGGCGGACACCTGTCCCACGGCTCTCCGGTCAATATCTCCGGAAAGTATTTCCATATCGTGCCTTACGGCGTGTCCGCGGATACGCAGAAGATCGATTATGATGAAATGGAACGCATTGCGCTGGACTGCAAGCCGAAGATGATCGTTGTCGGTGCGTCCGCGTATGCGAGAACCATCGACTTTGCGCGTTGCCGCGAGATTGCGGACAAGGTCGGCGCAAAGCTCATGGTGGATATGGCGCATATCGCGGGTCTGGTTGCGGCGGGTCTGCATCCCAGCCCCGTACCGTACGCCGACGTTGTGACGACCACGACGCATAAAACGCTGCGCGGACCCCGCGGCGGACTGATTCTGTGTAAGGAAGAGTATGCCAAAGCGATCGATAAAGCGATCTTCCCCGGTACGCAGGGCGGTCCTCTGATGCACATCATCGCCGCAAAGGCGGTCGCGTTCGGAGAAGCGCTGCAGCCGTCGTTCAAGACCTATCAGCAGCAGATCGTCAAGAATGCACAGGCGTTCTGCTCTGCGCTGCTCCGGGAAGGCTTCGCGGTCGTTTCGGGCGGAACGGACAACCATTTGATTCTGTTGGATCTCCGTCCGTTCGGTATTACGGGGCGTGATTTTGAGGTTCGCCTGGACGCGGTACATATCACCGCCAATAAAAACGCGATCCCGAATGACCCCGAAAAGCCGACCGTGACCAGCGGTCTGCGCGTCGGAACTCCGGCGGTCACCTCCCGCGGCTTTAAGGAAGCGGATATGGTGCAGGTCGCAAAGCTGATGGGGATGGTCGCAAGAGACTTTGAGGGAACGAAAGAGCAGGTGCTTGCGTCGGTTGACGCTCTGTGCAAGGCGCACCCGATCTACGAGTCCTGACAAATTGACAAAGCTTTTTCCGCTTCGCGGTTCTTCGCTGTTGACAAAACAGCCTTGGGAACGTATGATAATGAGGATAGGAAAGGAAGGGTAAATCCATGATTGTTACACCGCAGTTTTTTGAAAAAGAGGGCGGCTATGAGCGCAGCTACGATCCGTTTTCCCGTCTGCTGAAGGATCGGATCATCCTGCTGTTCAACGAGGTCAATGATGATCTTGCCTGTACGATCATTGCGCAAATGCTGTATCTGGAAGCGGTCGATCCGCAGCGCGATATCTGTTTGTATATCAATTCTCCGGGCGGATCGGTCTCCGCTGGGCTTGGTATCTATGACACCATGCGCCATTTGAAGTGCGATGTTTCTACGATCTGCGTCGGTCTGGCGGCGAGCATGGGTGCGTTTTTGCTGTCGGCAGGCACGAAAGGGAAGCGGTATGCGCTCCCGAACAGCCAGATCATGATCCATCAGGTGCTGGGCGGCGCACAGGGACAGGCGACGGATATTGAGATCGAGACGCGGCATATGCTGGATATCAAACAGCGCTTGAACCAAATCATGGCGCAGAACGTCGGCAAGCCGGTCGAGGAAGTCACGCG
>CAYPYA010000081.1:0-2254 GCA_964414775.1 uncultured Ruminococcus sp.
GGATAGATGCCCTCCTCCGATGCGGAAGCGTTCCCGTGTATCCCAAACGCCTTCGGGATGGACGGTCCCGTAAGGTCCGCGGCCAAAATCGAGGTCTGCAGCCCTCTGCGGCGAGCAAGCGTCGCCAGCAAGGACGTCACCATGGACTTCCCAACGCCGCCCTTTCCGCTGACGACACCTATGACCTTTTTGATGTCCGACAGCTCGTGCGGCTTTTCCAACAGGCTTTGCGGGTTTTGGCGGGAGGCGCAATTCTCCCCGCAGGTGGAACAATCATGCGTGCATTCTGACATTTTGAAAAATCCTTTCTGTTCGAGACGCTGTCTCGAGCTCTGTCAAGGGGGGCTTTTTCGTAAAAATGTCCCCATAATTCGCGGGCTTCTATCAGAAAAGACCGCGAATTTGAAACCCCCAAAAAACTTTCCCTTGAGGTTTTTTTTCATGTTTTCACACTCAAGTTTTTGAGGATGTATACTTGAGGGCTTTCGCCCTCAAGTTAGGAACTTTTTTACGAAAAAGTTCCTTGCATGGGGCTTGGGGCAACGCCCCAAACACCCCCTTACTTCTTGAGCTTCGCAATGGCGGCGCGCAGCTTTTCGACCTTCAGCGCGTTGGTTTCCGCCTTGGCGCGTTCCGCCGCGACCAGCTTTTCGGGCGCTTTGGAAACGAACGCTTCATTTTCCAGTTTTGCCTTGGCGCGGGCGACTTCATTCTCCGCGTTTGCAAGTTCTTTTTCCAACCGCGCCGCTTCCTCGGCAAGATCGACCATGTCCGCAAGCGGGATCAGAATCTCGCAGTCGCCCGTGATCGCGCGTACACAGCCCTCGTCCGTTCCGACCGTTTCCGTCACGTCCACGCCCGATGCGTCCGCAAGCCGCAGGAAGAACCGTTCCTTCCCCGCAAACGCGTCCGTATGCTTGGTCACGATCTGCAAATGCGCCTTGCGGGAATGCGGAACGTTGCGCTCGTTGCGCAGATTACGCACCGCACGGATCGCGTCGATCACCTTATGCATGGACGACTCCTCCTGCGGGAAGCAAAGCTCCTCGCGGTAGGACGGGTAGTCCGCGATCATGACCGACTCCCCGTCGTGCGGCAGGGTCTGCCAGATCTCCTCGGTGATGAACGGCATGAACGGATGCAACAGCGCCATGGTGTTGGACAGCACGTAGGTCAGGACCTGCTGTGCGTCGCGGTTGGTCTGCGACCCCTTGTCGTTCAGACGCACCTTCACCAATTCGATGTACCAGTCGCAGAACACGTCCCAGATGAAATCGTACAGCTTGGAAAGCGCAATGCCCAATTCGTACCGATCCAGATTGTCCCGTACCTCCCGCACCGTGCGGTTGTATACCGACAAAATCCATTTGTCCTCATCCGTCAGCGCGTCAAGATCGGGCAGCTCGTTTTTGCAGTCCTCGTCCAGATTCATCAGAACGAACCGCGCCGCGTTCCAGATCTTGTTGGCAAAATTGCGCGCGGCCTCAAACCGTTCCTCCTGCGCCCGCATATCGTTTCCGGGGCTGCTTCCGTTTACCAGCGTGAAGCGCAGCGCGTCGCAGCCGTAGGTCGAAATCACCTCCAGCGGGTCGATGCCGTTCCCAAGCGACTTTGACATCTTTCTTCCCTGCCCGTCGCGCACCAGCCCGTGGATCAGAACGTCCGTAAACGGCTTCCTGCCGGTGTAAGCCAAGCCCGAAAAGATCATACGGGACACCCAGAACGTGATGATGTCGTACCCCGTCACCAAAGCCGTCGTCGGATAGAACGTCCGCAGATCCTCGGTCTCCTCCGGCCAGCCGAGCGTCGAAAACGGCCAGAGCGCGGAGCTGAACCAGGTGTCCAGCGTATCGGGGTCCTGCCGCATGGGCTTGCCGCAATGCGGGCAGAATGCCTGTTCTTCCTTCGTGACCGTCAGTTCGCCGCATTCGTCGCAGTAGAACGCCGGAATGCGGTGCCCCCACCAAAGCTGGCGGGAAATGCACCAGTCGCGGATGTTCTCCATCCAATGCAGATAGTTCTTGGCAAACCGATCCGGGACGAATCGGATCTCCCCGTTCTTCACCGCTTGAATCGCGGGCTCCGCCAGCGGCTGCATCTTGACGAACCATTGCAGCGACACGCGCGGCTCGATGGTCGTCCCGCAGCGGTAACAGGTCCCCACATTGTGCGAGTAGTCCTCCACCTTCACCAGACAGCCGCACTCCTCCAGATCCTGTACGATCGCCTTGCGCGCTTCGTACCGATCCATGCC
>CAYPYA010000082.1:0-2071 GCA_964414775.1 uncultured Ruminococcus sp.
TGGCGATGTCGCTTGCTTCACACGCCGCCGCGATCGCGGTCACGCGTCACGGAGCGTCCGTATCCATCCCGACACGTGAAGAAACCCTGCGATCATCCGAAATTTGATATTCCGATTGTAAAACGCAGTTTTACAATTGACTATTTAAGGAGTAACGGAATGCCGAAGCGTTTTCACCGACTGCGATTGTCCCCGACGGCGGTCCTGCTGCTCGGGTTTTTGGCGATCATCGTTTTGGGCGGACTGCTTTTGATGCTTCCGCTTTCCTCGCAAAGCAGGACGTTCACGTCCCCTTTGACCGCGTTCTTTACCGCGACCAGCGCGACCTGCGTGACAGGGCTTTCGGTGGTGAACACCGCCTGCCATTGGTCGCTGTTCGGCAAGGTCGTGATCCTGCTGCTGATCCAGATCGGCGGATTGGGCTTCATGTCGCTTGCAATGCTGTTCTCTTTGCTGCTGCGCCGCCGCGTGTCCCCGCGCGAACGGCTGATCTTCATGCAGTCCATGAACCTGCCCGCGGCGGACGGGCTGCGCCGCTTTCTCCGACGTATGTTCGTCACGGTGCTGGCGGCGGAGGCGGGCGGCGCGCTGGTGCTGACGGCGCTGTTCTGCCGGCAGTTCGGCTTTGCAAAGGCGCTTGGCTACGGGATATTCCACGCGGTCTCCGCGTTCTGCAACGCGGGCTTTGACCTGTTCGGGGACAGTCTGAACGGCTTTGCCTCCGACGGCGCGGTGCTGGGCACGGTCGCGGTGCTGATCGTGTTCGGCGGGCTGGGCTTTGCCGTCTGGGACGAGCTGGCGCAGGCGATCCGACATAAGGCAAAGCTGTCCCTGTACGCCCGCATGGTGCTGGTCACCTCGGCTTGCCTGGTCGTACTCGGTACGCTCGGCTATCTCGCCACGGAATGGGACAACCCCGCGACGGTCGGCGAAATGAGCCCTTTTGACAAGCTGCAAAACTGCCTGTTTCAGTCCGTTTCCATGCGCACGGCGGGCTTTTCCTCGTTCGATCACGGCGGGATGCGTCCGCTGTCGCTGCTTTGCTCCATGTTTCTGATGTTCATCGGCGGCTCGTCCGGCTCGACGGCGGGCGGGGTCAAGACGGTGACGTTCGCGCTGCTTCTGATCGCCGCATTGCAGATCTTCAAAGGAAGAAACGAGGTGCGCTTCCGCCGCCGCCGCATCCCGCAGGACGCGGTCTCGCGGGCGTTTGCGCTGGTGTTCTTCGGCGGGGTCTGCGTGTTCGTGAGCATCCTGCTGCTGTCCTTCACGGAGCGTATTCCCTTGGGAAGCCTGGCTTACGAGGTGTTCTCCGCGTTCGGCACGGTCGGCGTTTCGACCGGTGTTACCGCGTCGTTTTCGGCGTTCGGTCAGCTTTGGCTGATGCTTCTGATGTTCGCAGGACGGCTCGGGGTCGCGTCCGTCGCGTATACCGTTTTGCTGAGTCTGGAAACGCAGGACGGCGTGATCCGCTACCCGAAGGCGGACTTGTTGATAGGTTAAGGGCACGTGCCAAGGGGGGATTTTTGGAAAAAACTTCCCCCAAAAACTGAAATGCCGTCAAACCACTTGGTTTTGACGGGAAGTTTGAAACATAAATGTTTCAAACGATAAGTTTTTGGCTTGAACATCAAACAACGACGTTCATTTCGCTCCGCGAAACCGCCAAAAACTTACGTGTTATACAAAAAGGGCATTGTCATAAAAGTTTTTGGATCCCGAAACCTTTTTTCAAAAAGGGTTCGGTCGGGGCATGGGGCTGGAAGCCCCATATGACCGTACAAACCACAGAAAGGATGATTGTATCATGGAAAAAACGTACTGCGTCATCGGGCTGGGGAACTTCGGCGCGAACGTCGCCAGAACGCTGGCGGCGGGACGCAAGCAGGTGCTTGTCATCGACAGCGACCAGGAAAAGATCGACCGCATTGCCCGTGAGGTCACGGACGCGGTCTGCGGGGACGCCACCGACGAGGCGGTCTTACGCGCGGCGGGGGTCAGGGACTACGACGTCTGCATCGTCTGCATCGAAAGCGGGATCGAGGACAGCGCCATGATCACGCTGAGCCTG
>CAYPYA010000083.1:0-2190 GCA_964414775.1 uncultured Ruminococcus sp.
TGAAGCGGTAAACGCCGTAATGTCCTTACAAAGCACTCCCACAAAGAAGCGTATCACCCGTTTTCGGATGATACGCTTCTTTTCTATAATATCGAAAAAACTTTACGGGTTTTTGATCGCGGACTGCGCGGCGGCAAGGCGCGCGATCGGGACGCGGAACGGCGAGCAGGAAACGTAGTTCAAGCCCAGCTGGTGGCAGAACGCGATGGACGACGGGTCGCCGCCGTGCTCTCCGCAGATCCCGCAATGCAGCTCGGGACGCACCTTCTTGCCCAACGTGACCGCCGTTTCCATCAATCTGCCCACGCCTGTGGTGTCCAGACGGACGAACGGATCGGATTCATAGATCTTTGCCTGATAGTACGCAGGCAGGAACTTTCCTGCGTCGTCGCGGGAGAAGCCGAACGTCATCTGCGTCAGATCGTTCGTTCCGAAGCAGAAGAACTCTGCTTCCGATGCGATCTCGTCCGCCGTCAGAGCGGCGCGCGGGATCTCGATCATCGTTCCGACCTGATAGCGCAGCGTTTCGCCCGACGCCTTGATCAGCGCGTCCGCGGTCGAAACCACCGTTTGCTTGACGAACTTCAGCTCCTTGACCTCACCGACCAGCGGGATCATGATCTCCGGCTCCACCTTCCAGTCGGGATGCCGCTTCTGCACCGCCAGCGCCGCCTTGATGACCGCCGTCGTCTGCATTTCCGCGATTTCGGGGTATGTGACCGTCAGACGGCAGCCGCGATGTCCCATCATCGGGTTGAACTCATGCAGATCGGAAATGACCTGTTTGATATAGGCGACCGTCTTGCCCTGCGCCTTTGCAAGCGCCTGGATGTCCGCTTCGTCGGTCGGAACGAACTCGTGCAGAGGCGGGTCCAGGAAACGAATGGTCACGGGATTGCCGCCCACCGCTTCGAACAGACCCTCAAAGTCCGCCTGCTGCATCGGCTCGATCTTGGCAAGCGCCGCTTTGCGCTCCTCGACCGTTTCCGCGCAGATCATCTCACGGAACGCGCCGATGCGGTCGGGGTCAAAGAACATATGCTCGGTGCGGCAAAGGCCGATGCCCTGCGCGCCGAACGCCGCCGCCTGAAGGGCGTCCGCGGGCGTGTCCGCGTTGGTGCGGACCTCCAGCTTTTTATACCGATCCGCAAGCTCCATGATCCTGCCGAAATACCCGCTGTTCGGGTCGGCGGGAACGGTCGGGATCAGCGTGTCGTAAATGTTACCGGTCGAGCCGTCCAGCGAAATGCAGTCGCCCTCGTGATAGACCTTTCCTGCCAGGGTGAAGCATTTGTTTTCCTCGTCCATCTTGATGTCCCCGCATCCGGACACACAGCAGGTCCCCATGCCGCGTGCGACCACCGCCGCGTGCGACGTCTGACCGCCGCGCACCGTCAGGATGCCATGCGCGTACTTCTTGCCCTCGATGTCCTCGGGAGTGGTCTCCAGGCGGACCAGAACGACCTGTTCGCCCTTTTTGCCGTGCTCCACCGCGTCCTCCGCCGTGAACACGATCTTGCCCGCAGCGGCTCCGGGAGAAGCGGCAATGCCCTTTCCGACCGCCTTGGCAGCCTTCAGCGCCTTGGGGTCAAACTGCGGGTGCAGCAGCATGTCCAGCGATTTCGCGTCGATCTGCAAAAGCGCTTCCTGCTCGGTGATCATGCCCTCGTCGATCAGATCACAGGCGATCTTGATCGCGGCGGCGGCGGTCCGCTTGCCGTTGCGCGTCTGGAGCATATACAGCTTCTCGTCCTCGATGGTGAATTCCATGTCCTGCATGTCGCGGTAATGATCCTCCAGCGTCTTGCAGATCGAAAGGAATTCGTCGTACACCTTCGGCAGGACTTCCTTCATCTTGGGAATGGGCATCGGCGTGCGCACGCCGGCAACCACGTCCTCGCCCTGCGCGTTCATCAGGAATTCGCCCATCAGCCCCTTTTCGCCGGTCGCGGGGTTGCGCGTAAAGGCAACGCCGGTGCCGGACGTGTCGCCCAGATTGCCGAACGCCATCATCTGCACGTTGACCGCCGTTCCCCACGAATACGGGATATCGTGATCCATACGGTAAATGTTCGCGCGGGGGTTGTCCCACGAACGGAACACCGCCTGGATCGCGGCAAACAGCTGTTCCTTCGGGTCATCAGGGAACGGCTTTCCGAGCTGATTCCGGTACTCCGCCTTGAACTGATT
>CAYPYA010000084.1:0-5560 GCA_964414775.1 uncultured Ruminococcus sp.
TGCGCGACCGCGCCGAGATCCATGATCTCCTGCTGATTCGTCTCCGCCAGCATGGCAAATCCGGTCTGACGGCAGGCATAGATATCGGAATGATCTCCGAAAATATTCAGCGCATGCGACGCGACGCATCTTGCCGAAACATGAATGACGCAGGGCAGCAATTCACCCGCGATCTTATACATATTCGGGATCATGAGCAGCAGACCCTGCGAAGCGGTATAGGTGGTCGTCAGAGCGCCCGCCGCCAAAGAGCCGTGTACCGCGCCGGCGGCGCCGCCCTCGGATTGCATTTCCGTGATCCGCACGCGGTCACCGAAAATGTTTCTGGCCGGTTCTCCGAAAATGTTCTTATCGGTCGCAGACCAGGTGTCGGTCACTTCCGCCATAGGGCTGGACGGGGTGATCGGGTAGATGGCGGCAACTTCCGTAAACGCATACGAAACGTGTGCGGCGGCGGTGTTACCGTCCATGGAAATCTTTTTTCTTTCCAGTTTTGCCATATTGAGTTAGCCTCCTGTTGATATCGTCGTATTCATCATAACACTTTTTTTGATTTCTGTAAAGAGCTAACGCCAAAATTTTTGCGGATTTTTCGTTTTTTTCACAAGAAAGAGATGGAAAAAAGGAGAGGATTTACAATTTGTTCTTGCAATAAACAACGGAATGTGTTAAGATACTGTGTAAGATGAAAACGCCAAAGGGAGGAGCATGCAGCATGGTAGGTACGTTTTATTCCGCCGCCTTGCGGGGGATCGACGGTTTGATCGTCACGGTCGAGGCAAACTCCATTCCCTCGTCCGAATACCGTCTGGAGATCATCGGTCTGCCGGACACCGCCGTGAAGGAGGCCGCCGCACGCGTCAGGAACGCGGGACGGAATCTGAACCTCACGATGCGGACCGGAAAGATCACGGTCAACCTCGCTCCCGCGGATATCCGCAAGGAAGGAACGATCTACGATCTGCCCATCCTGCTGTCGCTTTTACAGCCGGAGGAATACAGGCGCGCGGATTTTTCGGAATCGGTCTTCGTCGGCGAGCTGTCGCTGGCGGGAACGCTCCGTCCGGTATCCGGCGTTCTGCCGATGGCGCTTGCGGCGGCACAGAACGGATTCAAGTCTTTTTTCTGTCCGGCGGAAAACGCGCCGGAAGCATCCGCCGCGCCCGACATCCGCGTCTACCCGGTACATGACGTGCGGGAGATCTTGCTGCATTTTCGCGGAACGGCTCCCATCGCACCGCTTCCGTTTACGTGCGAGCTTTCGTCGGGGGATCCGAACGGTCACACACCGGATTTTTCGGAGGTCAAAGGGCAGGAAACGGCGAAGAAGGCATTGGAGATCGCCGCGGCGGGGATGCACAACGTCATGCTGATCGGGCCGCCCGGCTCCGGCAAAAGCATGCTTGCTTCCCGCTTGCCGTACATTCTGCCGCCGCTGACCTTTGAGGAAGCGGTGGAGACCTCCAAGATCTATTCCGTCGCGGGAATGTCGGCGGAGCTGCATCCGCTGATCACACACCGCCCGTTCCGTTCCCCGCACCACACCATCTCCTCCGCAGCGCTGGCGGGCGGAGGGACGCACGCACAGCCCGGAGAGATCTCTTTGGCGCACAACGGCGTTCTGTTTTTGGATGAATTCCCCGAATTCGACCCAAAGGCACGCGAAACCATGCGTCAGCCGATCGAGGATCACAAGGTCACGATCGCGCGTGTGTCGGGAACGGCGACCTTCCCCTGCTCGTTCATGCTGGTCTGCGCGATGAACCCGTGTCCCTGCGGGTATTACGGGCATCCGACCAAGCCCTGCACCTGTTCGCCGAACGTCAGACAAAGCTACCTTTCCCGCGTTTCGGGTCCGGTGCTGGACCGCATCGACATCCAGGTGGAGGTCGGCGCGCTGGAGTTTGACGATCTGGACACGGCGGTCGCCGCGGAAAGCAGCGCCGAAGTCCGCAAACGGGTGGAGAAAGCGCGCAATTTCGCGTTATCCCGTTTTGACGGCGAAACGCTGAGTAACGGAACGCCCCTGACCTCGAACGCGTTCATGGAACCGCGCCATCTCGAAAAATACTGCGTCATGGACAGCGAGGCGAAGGACCTGCTGCGCGCGGCGTTTGACAATCTGGGTCTTTCCGCACGCGGATACAACCGTTTGCGCAAGGTCGCGCGGACGATCGCCGACTTTGAAGAAAGCGATCAGATCCGCAAGCTGCACGTTGCGACCGCCATCCGCATGCGCAGTCTGGACCGCAAATATTTCGGCGCGATGTGACGAATCGTCGGGCACATATCGGCGCGTCGGCACACGGTCATGCCGATTCGGTTTACATAACTCCGACCCCGAAAAAGTGGAAAACCGTGTGGAAAAGGTGGATAATTCCCCCGGTTTTCACGCAGATACTTACTTTTCGGGAGGTAGTTATCCACACGATGTGCAAATCTTGGTGGATAACTGCCGAAAAATAACTTTTTACGCTCCGAAAGGAAATGGGGCAAAACGCAAACAGAAAGGATGAAACAGTTCATGCGCTTTCATGAGGACGATTGCGACGAGGAACGCGACGAGCGGGAATCCAAGACCTATCGCGTCATACGCGGCTGCTTCAAGGGCGTTCTGTACGGCGCGTCCGCATTGGTTTGGATCTTGGTTCTCATCACCGTTTTCAACACGCGGGAATCCAAGCTGTTGAGCCGTATGTACTTCACCGACGCGACCAAGAGCGTCGCGGAAGCGACCGAGGACTACCGTGTGTATCAGCTGCATGTACAGGATTTTATGAATCAGGGCGGAAGCATCACGGTCGCCAACATCTGGTATGCGCCCGAAAGCGGAGAGCTGGAGCTCGGCGTAAAATATAATAAGAAGCTGACCGACGGAAGCACGGACGATCCGATCCTATACGTCTTAAAGGACAACAACGGAAAGGAATATCCGATCGTCGGATATCACGAGGACGCGATCGGACGGTACGGCTACGCCCGCGTCTGCTTCGGTGAGGTCTCGCTCCCGTTAGAGCAGGAAAAGACGGATATGACGCTGACGCTGACGTTATCCCGCAAAAGCGACGGAGCATTGCTTTCCACCTATATCAACGAAGAGCACGACTTGGTCAACAACGCCGAGTTCACCATATACAGCCGGGAAACCATTGTGCAATCCACGGAATATGACGATTAACGATAAAGGAGAATGACAACCATGAAAACCGATAACATTCGGATCAAACGAAAGAGTTCCGATTTCCTCTTGCTGGGCTTTATATATCTGCTGATGATTCTGTTCGGCATTTTTCTGATCGGACTTCCCTTTCTGTCGTTTGCGCCGTCCGGGGCGCTGGCGCGTACCTTTTTGGTGCTTCTGGGCATTGCCTGTCTGGCTGCGGGAGGCGTTCTGTACGGGCTTTTGCTGTATCGCGGCATCCGTCCGCAGGATGCGCTGATCATCACGAACAAGGGCTTCACCAACAAGCTGGTCGGAGGCAAGGAGGGCGTCTATATCGCTTGGACGGACGTCGCTTCCATGCGCATTTTCGGGATGAGCAAAGCGCCGATACTGGGGCTTACTTTGGAAAACAACGACGCCTATCTGTCCGCTCTGGACGGAAAAAATCAGCGGGAAGCACGCGCCAATGTGGAAGACGGTCTGCCCGTTCTGAACATTGCGCAAAAAGAGGTCAGCGTTCCCATTCAGGAATTGAAGAATCTGTTTTCCCGCATGATCAAGGGGGCGATCTCATGGGAAAACTACACCACACAGCGCAAAAAGGCCGAAGGCGAAACGGAGAAGGTCGAAAACGTCACGGTCGAATCCATTCTGCAGCAGGCTGCGGAAATGGAAAAAGCCAAGCAGACCCAAGACGCACAGCCGCCGAAACCGGACAAAGCGGCCGAAACGGCGGAAAATCTCCAGTCGGCGGACCTGTTCCGCAGACCGGAAAGCAAGCCCTCTCGGGAAGAACCGTCTCAAAAGGTCGAACAGCCTTCTACAGAAAAAAGCATCTTCCGCAAGGTCGAAATGAAAACCGAGCAAAAGCAAAGCGAACCGGAACCGGATGCGGGTACGGACGCGGAGATCGCCGTACAGAGCGAAGAACCCAAGGCAGAAGAAGTAAAAGAACCGGAAGCGAAGGCGGAAAACGAACCTGTTTTGCGCAGGGAGCAGCCCAAGGACTATCCCGAAACAAAGGTTTTCCCCGCCTATTCCGCAGAAAAAAAGACAAATGACAAGGAAGACATCGTCTTCTTTGATATGGAGGACGAATGAAACGAATCGTTACGGTGCAGGACGTATCCTGCGTGGGAAAATGTTCGGGAACGGTCGCGCTGCCGGTCCTTTCGGTCTGCGGCATGGAGACGGCATTGCTGCCGACCGCCGTGCTGTCTACGCACACGGGATTTTCCGGCTTCACCTTTCATGACCTGACCGACGAACTGCCCGCCATCCTTTCCCATTGGAAGCAATTGCAGTTCCGTTTTGACGGGTTCTACAGCGGGTATCTGGGATCGATCCGTCAGGTGCGGATGGTGCGGGACTTTTTCACGGATTTTCAGCAGAACGGGTCCGGTCCGATTTTCGTTGACCCCGTCATGGGGGATCGCGGAAAGCTGTACGCGGGATTCACCATGGATTTTGCAAGGGAGATGCGTTCCCTGTGCGCCTCTGCCGACCTGATCTTCCCGAATCTGACCGAAGCGTGCGCCATTTTGGAGATCCCGTACCGCGAGGATTTCACCAAAGACGAATTGTCGGAGCTGTTGAAAGCCCTTTCAAAATACGGGTGCAAGCAGGTCATGCTGACCGGAGTGGAACTGGAAAAAGGCGGGATCGGCGCGTTGCTTTACGACGCGCGGCAGGACGTTTTTTCCCATTACGAAACCAAAAAGCTTCCGGCACAGTTCCACGGAACGGGCGACCTGTTCGCTTCCACGGCGGTCGGCGGGATCCTGCGCGGACAGAGCACGGAGCAGGCGATGGCGTTGGCGGTAGACTTTGTCGCGGAATGTATGCGCATCACGCTGGAAAACCCGTCCCATGTGACCTACGGCGTGGAATTCGAAAAAGCATTGCCGTGGCTGATACATCGTCTGGAAACAAGCTGAAAAAGGCGTTCCTAATTGATCGTCGCACGTTTGAAAATGGCTTCATCCTTGCAGAATATCAAAAATGATTTCTTTCGTCCCTGTAAGAAAAAACGGCGTTCTCAAAAAGAACGCCATTTTTTACGTTTGGGGCTTCGCCATAGAGATCCGGATGCCTTTCAGATGCATGAAATGATTGGACAGACGGATCTCCTTTCCGGAATCGGTATAAAACGAATGGTTGTATCCGAACGTATCCGTATAGGTTGCTTCGATCTGCTTTCCGTCCGAGAACGTGAGCACAACGCGCGGCTTCTCTTCCCCGTCCAGCACCAAAGTACCGACCAAATATTTCATTTCTATGACCATGCCCTTTCTTGCCTAACACGTAAGTTTTTGGCGGTTTCGCGAAGCGAAATGAACGTCGTTGTTTGACGTTCAAGCCACAAAACTTATCGTTTGAAACATTTATGTTTCAAAC
>CAYPYA010000085.1:0-5357 GCA_964414775.1 uncultured Ruminococcus sp.
TCCACCGCTTCCTGCAGCATACGCTTTTCGTTGCGGATGATGATATCGGGGGCTTGCAGCTCCTGCAATTTGATCAGACGGTTGTTGCGGTTGATCACGCGGCGGTACAGATCGTTCAGGTCGGACGTGGCAAAGCGTCCGCCGTCCAATTGCACCATCGGACGCAGCTCCGGCGGAATGACCGGCAGCGCGTGCAGGATCATCCACTCGGGGCGGTTGCCCGACGTGCGGAACGCCTCGACGACCTCCAGCCTCTTGATGTCGCGCACCTTGCGCTGTCCCTGCGCGGTGAGCAATTCCTTTTTCAGCTTCGCCGCTTCCTCTTCCAGATCGATCTCCGCAAGCAGCTTCTCGATCGCTTCCGCGCCCATGCCCGCTTCAAAATCGTTTTCGTACTTCTCGCGGTACTCGCGGTACTGCTGCTCGGTCAGAAGCTGACATTTCGTCAGCGGCGTTTCCCCCGGATCGGTCACGATGTACTGCGCAAAATACAGCACCTTCTCCAACAGCTTCGGGGAAATGTTCAGCAGCAGTCCCATACGGGACGGGATCGCGCGGAAATACCAGATGTGGGAGACGGGAGCGGCAAGCTCGACGTGTCCCATACGCTCTCTGCGCACCTTGCTGGTCGTGATCTCCACGCCGCACTTCTCGCAGATCTTCCCTTTATACCGCGCGCCGCGCTTATACTTCCCGCAATGGCATTCCCAGTCCTTGGTCGGCCCGAAAATGCGCTCACAGAACAAGCCGTCGCGCTCCGGCTTCAATGTACGGTAATTGATCGTCTCCGGCTTTTTGACCTCTCCGTAGGACCACGAACGGATCATGTCGGGGGACGCCAGACCGATCTGAATGGATTCAAACTCCATATTCGCGCTTTCCGCCATATACAAACCATCCCTTTTTTCAGTTCGGCCGAAATCTGCCCTTTTTCTGCCCGAAAAAGGGCTTCGGTCGGTTTTATCGGTGTCCGTGCCCGTTCAAACGCGCACGGTCGTTTTTACGGTTTCCCTGAGCAAGCCTCAGTCGTCCGAGTCGTTTTCATGCTCGTCGTAGACGTATTCCTCTTCGTCCGAGCTGTCCTCGCCGTCGGTCAGCTCCTCCTCGGAAAGTCCGGCGTTGACGCTGTTTTCATCCTCGTACAGCAGTCCGTCCTCGCTCTCCAGTACGCTCTGACCCAGCTCCTGCTCGGAGAACTTCCTCTCGTCCGGTCCGTCGTCGTCCGTGTAATCCCGCATCGGGATCTCCTCGCCCGCCTTGTCGCGCACGCGCACGTCCAGTCCGAGCGACTGCAGCTCCTTGACCAGCACCTTGAACGAGGCGGGAACGCCCGGCGTGGGGATGTTCAGCCCCTTGACGATGGATTCGTACGCCTTGACACGCCCCTTGACGTCGTCCGACTTCACGGTCAGGATCTCCTGCAACGTATACGCCGCGCCGTAGGCTTCCAACGCCCAGACCTCCATTTCGCCGAACCGCTGTCCGCCGAACTGCGCCTTGCCGCCCAGCGGCTGCTGGGTAACCAACGAGTACGGACCGGTCGAACGCGCGTGGATCTTATCGTCAACCAGATGGTGCAGCTTCAGGAAGTACATCACGCCGACCGTGACGGGGTTGTCAAACGGCTCGCCCGTGCGCCCGTCGTACAGGACCGTCTTTCCGTTTTCGCTGCAGCCTGCCTTACGAAGCCATTCCTGGATGTCCTGCTCGTTCGCGCCGTCAAAGACCGGCGTCATGACCTTACAGCCGAGCTGACGCGCCGCCATGCCCAGATGGACCTCCAGCACCTGCCCGATGTTCATACGGGACGGAACGCCCAGCGGGTTCAAAACGATGTCAAGCGGCGTGCCGTCCGGCAGGAACGGCATATCCTCCGGCGGAAGGATGCGAGAGATAACGCCCTTGTTTCCGTGGCGGCCCGCCATCTTGTCTCCGACCGAGATCTTTCTCTTCTGTGCGACATAAACGCGCACGCATTGGATGACCCCCGGTGCAAGCACGTCGCAGTCGTCGCGGGAGAACACCTTCACGTCCACCACGATGCCCGACTCGCCGTGCGGCAGCTTCAGGGACGTATCCCTGACCTCTCTTGCCTTCTCTCCGAAGATCGCGCGCAGCAGCCGCTCCTCGGCGGTCAGCTCCGTCTCGCCCTTGGGCGTGACCTTTCCGACCAGAATGTCGCCCGAATGCACCTCCGCGCCGACGCGGACGATACCGTCCATGTCCAGATCGCGCAGCGCGTCGTCCGAAACGTTGGACAGCTGGCGGGTGATCTCCTCCGGTCCGAGCTTGGTATCGCGGGACTCGCAGTAATATTCTTCAATATGGATGGAGGTATACACGTCGTCGCGCACCAGCCGCTCGTTGAGCAGCACCGCGTCCTCGTAGTTATAACCCTCCCAGGTCATAAAGCCGATCAGCACGTTCTTGCCCAGCGCGACCTCGCCGTCCTTTGTGGCGGGCCCGTCCGCAAGCACGTCGCCCTTCTCCACCCGGTCGCCCTTGCTCACGACCGGACGCTGGTTGACGCAGGTGCCGGCGTTGGAACGCTTGAACTTGATCAGGCGGTACACGTCGCTCTTGCCCTCGTCGGTATGCACGACCACCTCGTCCGAGGACACGCTGTCGACATAGCCGCTCCGCTTGCAGATCACAAGCACGCCCGAATCGTACGCGGCGCGGTACTCCATGCCCGTGCCGACGATCGGGGATTCGCACATCATCAGCGGGACCGCCTGCTTCTGCATGTTCGAGCCCATCAGTGCGCGGGTGTTGTCGTCGTTTTCCAAAAACGGGATCATCGCGGTCGCGACCGACACCACCATCTTCGGGGAAACGTCCATCAGGTCGATCTTGTTCGCCTCGTACTCCCCGATCTCGTCCAGATGTCTGCCGACGATCTTGCGGTTGATGAAATGCCCGTTCTCGTCGATCGGCTCGTTGGCGGTCGCAACGGTGTATTCGTCCTCCACGTCCGCGGAAATATACACCACGTCCTTGGTCACCACGCCGTTCTTCACGACGCGGTAGGGCGCTTCGATGAAGCCGAAGCGGTTGACCTTCGCATAGCAGGCAAAGGAGGAGATCAACCCGATGTTCGGGCCTTCCGGCGTTTCGATCGGGCACATGCGCCCGTAATGCGTGTAATGCACGTCGCGCACCTCGAACGATGCGCGGTCACGCGACAGACCGCCCGGACCGAGCGCCGAGATACGGCGTTTATGCGTCAGCTCGGCAAGCGGGTTGGACTGATCCATGAACTGCGACAGCGGCGACGAGCCGAAGAAGTCGCGGATCGCGGAAACGATCGGACGGATGTTGACCAGCGACTGCGGGGTGATCGTGTCGATGTCCTGCGTCGTCATCTTCTCCTTGACGATCTTATCCATGCGCGAAAAGCCGATGCGCAGTTGATTCAGAAGCAATTCCCCGACCGCGCGGATGCGGCGGTTGCCCAGATGGTCGATGTCGTCCGCCGTGCCGACCCCGTGCGACAGGTTCAGCAGGTAGTTGACCGACGCCATGATATCCTCGACCGTGATCGTCGGCGGGATCAGCCTGGTACGCTTCTTTTCGATCGCCGCCCTGAGCGCCTCCCGGTCCTGCACGCCGGTCTCGTTCAGAATCTCCGTCAGAACGTCCAGCGAGACCATCTCGTCCAGCCCCAGCTCCTCGTTGGGGATGCCCGTCAGACCGGACGCGTCCACCATACGGTTGGTAAACACGCGCACCTCGGTGTTGACGCCTTCCTCCTGCTCGACAAAGATGTCAGCCTCGCAGACGCCCGCCTTTTCCAGCTTCTCCGCGTCGGAACGGTCCAGCTTTCTGCCCGCCTCCATCAGCACCTCGCCCGTCAGCGGGGAGACCGCGTCCTTGGCAAGCACATGACCCGCAATGCGGCGCGAAATGGAAAGCTTCTTATTGAATTTATATCTGCCCACGGCGGAAATGTCGTATCTGCGCTCGTCAAAGAACAGATTGTGCATCAAAATCTGCGCACTCTCCAAAATCGGCGGCTCGCCCGGACGCAGCTTCTTGTAGATCTCCTTGAGCGCTTCCTCCACCGCGTTTGTCATCTCGCCGGTCTGCATGACCCGCTCGACCTCGGCGTTGATGGTGTCCTTCTCAAACGTCGCCCGCAGCATCGGCTCGTCGCCGAACTTCTTCAGGATATCCTCGTTGCTGCCCAGCCCAAACGCACGCAGCAGCACCGTGATCGGCATCTTGCGGTTCTTGTCGATACGGACATAGAACACGCCCGTCGCGTCCGTTTCGTACTCCAGCCACGCGCCGCGGTAGGGAATGACCGTCGAGGTGAACAGATGGTTGCCCGATTTGTCGCCCAACGCCTCATAGTAAATGCCCGGCGAACGCACGATCTGCGAAACGACCACACGCTCCGCACCGTTGATGACGAACGTGCCCGATTCCGTCATGATCGGGAAATCGCCCATGTAGATCTCCTGCTCCTTGACCTCGCCCGTCATGCGGTTGGTCAGCCGTGCCGTCACGCGGAACGGGGAAGCATAGTTGAGATCGCGCTCCTTGCATTCCTCGATCGTGTACTTCGGCGTGTCGCTTAAGGAATACCCGATGAACTCGATGACCAAATTGCCGGAATAATCCGTCATCGGGGAGATATCCTTCAAGACCTCTCCGATGTCCCGCGTCACAAATTCGTCAAAGGATTTTTTCTGCACCTCGATGAGGTTCGGCATCTCGATGACTTCTTCATTGTGGGAAAAGGAAAGCCTTTTCGTTTTACCGAGCGTCACTTCATGTACCATTCCGAACATTCACTCCGTTTCTTTTTATACCCAAAACACGGCTTATCTTGTAGACCCCAAAACCGTTATCGCAACATGTTGTGCTGAATGTGTTCCACATGCAACAAACGGCAAAAACGGCGGTGTTTCGGCATGAGCCGATACAGCCCCAGTTTCATTTTGGCATACTTCCGTATTATAGTGCAGTATGTTATGATATCACACTTCTTCCCGCTTGTCAACCCCTCTTTTCCATTTTTTTCGGATTTTTTTGGTGCATTTTTTTGGGGGGAGAACTTTTGAAAAAGTTCTCCCCCAAACCCCTTCTCAAAACTTTCAATTCCGACGGACACCTGTCCGTCGGTGGAAAAACAAAACGAATTCCCGCCGTCCCTCTCTCCCAAATTCCCTCATACATTCCAAAAACACCTTTCTTTTCCCACCGACAAGCCGCATGGCTTGTCGGTGGGAGAAGAAAGGTGTATTTGGGATGTATGCGGAAATTTGGATGAGAGGGACGGCAAAACTTTTTTTGTTCATTCACCGCCAAGCCCAGCGGCTTGGCGGCAATAAAAGTTTTGAGTGGGGGCA
>CAYPYA010000086.1:0-10971 GCA_964414775.1 uncultured Ruminococcus sp.
CTTTGCCTTTTGCGGCAAAACGTCATAGTCGTTCACAAAAAGGGTTTCCACGTTTGCGGGCGAATATCCGCGGTCCAAATAATATTTTGCACGCTTGACGGGTCGCAAGCCGAGCAGATACCCCCACGGCAATGCAAACCCAAACAGCTTTCTGCCCGCTTCCAGATACGACTTCCCCAAAGCAAGCGCGGCAAGCGCGCTGCCGTCCATCGGAACGGTCGGAACATACGCTTCGGTAGAGAAGCAGCCGCTTTCCGTTCTGTCTCCGGAGGTTAAGACCGTTTTGCAGAAAAAGACGCCCTCATGTTCCTCCAAATGAAAGAAAGCGCCGTTTTCGCTTTCATACCCGTCATGGAACTTCTCTCCGGGAAAATACAGCAGACAGAGCGTCTGAAAATAGTAATCGTTCAGATACGCGGTTCGGTTTTCGATTTGCAGCTTCATGCGTGAGGACGCTCCTTTTCCGAACGCGACAGTTCCTTGGTGTCTATGACCAGATTGACAGGTCCGTCCAGCGCCGCCTGTATCTGCATATCCGCGCCGAACACGCCCCTTGCGACGGGAACGGTCTGTTCGACCGCGTCGCAGAACGCGTCGTACAGCGGCTTTGCCTGCTCCGGACGCGCGGCAAGCGTACAGTCCGGACGGAAGCCGCGCCGCACCTGCCCCAGCAGAGTGAAGTTGGAAATGATCATGATCTGCCCGCCGCAATCCGAAACGGAACGTGAAAGCTTTCCCTCGCCGTTTTCAAAAACGCGAAGTCCGGCAAGCTTCCTGCTTCCCTTTTGCAGATCCGCTTCGGTATCGTCCTGTGCGACGCCGACAAACGCCAGCAGTCCCTGCCCGATCTCGGAGACGGTATTCCCATCCACCGCGCAGGCGGCGTGTTTCACACGTTGTACCGCAATGATCATCGTTCAAGCATTTCCTCTCGTCACATCGTGTACGCTCTTGTTTTTCCGCAAAGCGTGCATGATGACTTCCATTTGTTCGGTATCGGTGCAGCGGATCCCGAATGTGAGAATAATCTCGCTGCCGACCTCCTTGGTAGTCAGCGAAACGATCTCCACCTTGAGATCGCGCAGGGCGACGGAAAGCTCCGCGATGATGCTGGGAGAATACGCCGCGTACACGTTCAAATACGTCTCGAATCCGCCGAACACGCGTTTTTCGGCGCGGGCGGTCCACGATGCCGTCACCCAACGGTCGCGGTCCTCCTCCTTTTTCAGTCCGTTCCTGACGTTGATGCAATCGCATTTATGAATGGAGATGCCGTACCCTTTGGTGATAAAACCGATGATATGGTCGCCGGGCAGAGGCGAACAGCACTTTGCAAATTTGACCGAGCAGCCCTCGACGCCGTCCACGATGACGCTTTCGGAGGACAGCCGCTTTTTGCGGTCCTCCCGTTCGCCGCGTTCCGAAAAATCCGGCGTCACGGCGGCAGGCTCGGGTTCGGGAACGACCAAGCGGTTGAATTCCTCACGAAGCTTCAAGCCCAGCTTGGACACGTCCATGCCGCCGAAGCCGATGCTGTTGTACAGATCGTCCCCCTCGGCATAGCCCATGCGGCTCGCAAGGCTCGCCATGATCGCATCCCGCTGCTGTTCCGTATAGCGATGCCCGTAGCGGCGCAGCTCACGGTCGATCTCCTGCTTGCCCAATTCGATATTCTCCGAACGCATTTCACGCTTGAAGAACATTCGGATCTTATTACGCGCCTCGCTCGAACGCACGCAGGTCAGCCAGTCGCGGCTGGGGCCTTTGGAATGGGGATTGGTCAGCACCTCGACGATCTGCCCCGTTTGCAAAACGGCGTCGATCGGAACGATATTGCCGTTGACCTTCGCGCCGACCATTTTATTCCCGACCGCGGAATGAATGGCATAGGCAAAATCGATCGGTGTACTGCCGACCGGAAGATTGACCACGTCGCCCTTCGGAGTGAACACAAAGATCTCGTCCTCGAACAGGTCGATCTTCAGCGAATGCATGAATTCGTCCGGATCGTTTCCGTCCGCGTCCATTTCCAGCAAGGAACGGATCCATTGCAGCTTTTCATCCAGATCCTGATTGCCGTGTTCGCCGGATTTATATTTCCAATGTGCCGCCAGACCGTACTCGGCAAAAGCATGCATTTCAAAGGTACGGATCTGCACCTCAAACGGAATACCTTCCGATCCGATGACGGTCGTATGCAGGGAGCGGTACATATTCTGCTTCGGCGTGGAGATATAATCCTTGAACCGTCCGGGAATGGAGTTGAATTTCTCGTGGATGATGCCGAGAACGGTATAGCAGTCCAGCTCGGTATCCACCAAAATGCGCAGCGCATAGAAATCGTAGATCTCGTCGAACGATTTATTCTGGTTATACATCTTTTTATAGATGCTGTAGATGCTCTTGACACGGCCCTCCAGCTTATAGCGGATGCCGTAATGATCCAGACTCTGCGCGACCTTTTTTGTCGCCTCCGCCAAGAAGTCCTTGCTCTCCCCGTAGCGTTTCTCGGTATCCTTCCGGATCTCCTGAAATCCGATCGGGTCCAGATAGGAAAGCGCAAGCGTTTCCAGCTCCTGCTTGATCTTCTGGATCCCCAAGCGATGCGCGATGGGCGCGTATACGTGCATGGTCTCCAAAGCGATGGAGCGTTGTTTTTCCGGCGTGCGCACCGAGAGCGTCCGCATATTGTGCAGACGGTCCGCCAGCTTGACGAAAATCACGCGCAGATCCTTTGACATCGCCATGAACATTTTACGCAGGTTGCGGATACTCGCTTCCTGCTTGGTTTCAAAGGGGATGTTCAGCTTGGTGACGCCGTCGACGATATCCGCAACGTCGTTTCCGAACTGCTTGCGGATATCCTCCAGCGTGATCTTATCCGAGCAATCCTCCACCGTATCATGCAAAAACGCGGCGCAGATGGAATCGGTATCCAGCTGGCACTCGTACACGATTTTTGCCACGGCGATCGGATGCACGATATATTCTTCTCCCGAAATACGTGTCTGCCCGAAATGCAGTTTTTCGGCAAGAAAATAGGCGCGCTTGATTTTCTCCATGTCATAGCAGCCGCTCGTATCCAAGCGAGCGAACAGCTCATTGACATCGTAAGATTCCATCTTGCAAGCACGCCTTTCTGTTCCAATATTCAGCTCAACGGGTGATTCTTCTTGATCATGCGCAGCAGCGGCGAATCATCCAGATTGACCTTTTTGCCGACCGGAAGGATCCGAAGCTCCGCAACGCGTCCGTCGTCACAGTAGGTACAGTCGATCAAGCCCTGCTCCAACAAAACGTCCAGCACGATCTTGAAGCGGCAATAGGAGATCGAATAGCCCTCCTGTTCCAGATACCGACAGCATGCGGAGACCGCCAAACGCTTCCCGCTTTCCAGCACGTCGCGTTTCAGATATTTATAGACCGTTCGGAAATCGGCAAGCGTCGGGATCTGGGAATCGGAGATCTCCGAATGATCCTGCGGATCTGTCAAGCGGCGGTAAAGCTGTTCACTTTCCGCGGTCTGCTCTTCATTGATATCGCTCAGACGGATCGCTTTGACCGTCACCTGCGGGGACCGCTGACCCATGTACTCGTTGATATCCACGGTGAACGCGATATCACACACGTCCCCCTCGTTGAGATGCGCATCCGGCGGGACGGAGAACCAGATCGCGTTGATCTCCCCGTCTCCGTACTGCCGTCCGCAGGGACGCAGCTTGAATTTACAATGCTTCGCGCCGGACAGCGGGACGATATCCGTGACCGACACGTGGCTCATCATCAAAATCGGCTGCGGATTCTGCAGGCCGAACGGCTCCAGTAGCTGCATTTCCTCGATGCCTTTCATGCTGATATCCGCAAAATCGACTTTGCATTCAATCTCCAAAGGAAGCGCCGAATCCGTTCTCGTCAAATGCTGCGACGCATACGCGTTGATGCGGCGGCGGAACTCGTCGATCTTATCGATCTCGATGGAAAGCCCTGCCGCAAGCTCGTGTCCGCCATACTCGATCAGCAGATCGCCGCAGGACGCGAGCGCTTCCATCAGCGAAAAGCCCTTGATGCTTCTTCCCGAACCCTTTGCGATCCCGCTGTCATAGGAGAACAGAATGCAGGGAAGCGAATACTTCTCCGCGATCTTGGACGCGACCACGCCGATGACGCCCTGATGCCAGCCGTTGGAGCCGAGGATAAAGAAGCAATCGCCCGCGCGGTCGTTCTCGATCTGCTTCAGAGCCTGTTCGTAGATCTCCTGCTCCATCTGCTGGCGCAGCTTATTGGTCTCGCAAAGCTCCTGCGCGATACGGTCCGCGACATGCTCATCCTTTGTCATCAGCAATTCCACGGCGCGGGAAGCCGAAGCGATCCTGCCCGCCGCGTTGATGCGCGGTGCAAGCACGTAGCCGACCGTGGAGGAGGTGACCTTTTTCACCTGTCTGCCGTGCTTGACGATGCCCGAATGGCACATCAGCGCAAGGATGCCGGGAGAACGGTAGCTTTCCAGTTTTTTCAGCCCCATGGCGGCGATCCGACGGTTCTCATCGACGATCGGCATCACGTCCGCGATCGTTCCGATCGCGACGATATCCGCGTAACGCTCGCAGATGCGCTCGGTGCTTCCGTCCACCGCGCACAGCAGCTTGAACACGACGCCGACGCCGGCAAGATTCTTGAACGGATAGGAGCAATCCTCACGGTGCGGGTTGACGACCGCGACCGCATCCGGCAGACTTTCTCTGCAGTTATGATGATCCGTGATCACCATATCGATCCCCTGTTCCTTCGCATACGCCGCTTCTTCGATCGCGGTGATCCCGGTATCGACCGTGATGATCATATCCACCTTACCGACCATTCGCTGAATGACCGGCAGACTCAGGCCGTACCCTTCGGAAATACGGTCGGGGATGAAGTATTCGCACTTCACACCCTGTCCGCAGAGATAATCGTACAGCATCATGGTCGAGGTCACGCCGTCTACGTCATAATCTCCGTATATGCAAATGCGTTCCTTTTTTTCGATCGCCTGCCGAACGCGTGCGACCGCGCGGTCCATATC
This sequence comes from uncultured Ruminococcus sp., assembly GCA_964414775.1. Taxonomy (GTDB): domain Bacteria; phylum Bacillota; class Clostridia; order Oscillospirales; family CAG-382; genus Coliplasma. Next base: position 5,063 of record CAYPYA010000086.1, read on the forward strand.
GTTCAGCAGATACGGGTCGTGCAGAGGAATTTCCTCTTTTTTCAAAAATGCGTTGACTTTATCGGCTGAGTCAAGTCCGCGATTTGCAAGCAATTTCGCGGTCAGCGGGAATATATGCAATTCCTTTTGCAGTCGTTCGCACACGGATTCATCCGTATGCTGTAAAACCCACTTTCTTTCCGTCATTGACCCTGCCTCCTTTCCTTATTTTCGAATATCATAACGATCCGCCCCCATCCAGCCGAACCGAAACGGAATAAGCCTTTCCGTCGGTGCAAACACCGCTGTCTCCGGTGGATATTTCCGCCGGCCCGATATAATCGCCGGTCATCTGCAGGATCAGTTTTTCATAATTGACGCGAACGGTCATATTGGAAACGTCATACGCTTCCACCGCCGCCGCCGATCCGAAAATACGGACCTCAAGCTCTTTCACGGTCACGCGCCTGCCGTCGTTCTCGGGCATTCCGTAAACTGTGATCTGTGAAGCCGGAACGGTAACGGTCTTATACAGCACCTCCGGCAGAACCACCGTATAGGATAATTCCGATTCCGCGTCGTAGACCGACAGCGTTCCGTTCGGAAGGTTCGATTTCAGCAGATCTCCCAGCGTCATGCTTCCGCTCAGGTTCTCCGCGTTCGTCTCATCGCAGAGAACGGAAAGCGAGCTGACCTGCGCCAGCTCCGAAAGCGGACCTGTTAGACGCACGCCCGGCAAAGAGGTCGAAAACTGCACATCCTCCGCGCGGAACTGCCCGCCGAGCAATTGCAGGGTGATCGGGACGTTCTTTTCGCCGTGCATGACGAACGTCACGTCCACGGTATTGCTGTCCATGGTGATATACGGATTGTTCAGCATCGCCTTGGTGGACGCGTCGCGCAAATGGATCTCTCCGCTGACATGGACCGTATCGCTCGTGATCGTGCCCAAAGAAAAGCTGCTGTATGCCTCGGCGTTTCCGATGACGCTTTCCGGACCGTACACATTGACCGTATACAGGCTCTGCTCGATCCGACCGATCGTATACTCCGAGGAGAAGGTCTGTTCGATCTGCACGCGCAATGCGCGGGAGGTAAACGTATCCACAAACAGCGTCACGTTCTGTACCGAAATGCCGCCGTCGGCAACGGTCAGCCCGTTCGGAGCGATCACCTTGACGGGCAGCGTCTGATAGCCCGGCCCGCTGACCGCCGCAATATCCACATAGGCGCGGAAGTCCGAGGCGGACGTGTTGTTCAAAAGCGAACGCGTTCCCGATGCGCGCACATCGATATTCAAGGAGAAGCTTGCGCTGTCCGCGACGGTATACCCGTTGACGTTCAATCCGGTCAATTCGACATTGATCCCGGTAAACAGGCTTTCATTGATCTCGGTATCATAGCCGATCGCATACATCCAAAGCAGCAGCGCGCCGAGAAGCGCAATGATGAAAATGACGATCTTGCCTTTTCTTCCGCTTTCTTCCTTTTCCACCGAACCCCCACTCCTTTCTCATACGGTCATGCTCCCATGTATTCACTTGGACTTTTTCGAGTCCGATCCGCCGTCCTTGCGCCGAAACCTTCCTTTGACGCGGTTGACCACCTTATCGGTCAAAGCGTCCTCCGACAACAGCAGAGTATGCAGATACGCTTCCAGCGTCGAACGGTTGAAGCCGCGCTTCAATTCCCCCTCGACCGCAACGGAGATCATCCCTGTTTCCTCCGAAACGATCAGCACCACCGCGTCGCTGTTCTCGCTCATGCCGATGCCCGCACGGTGTCTCGTGCCAAGCTCCTTGATGATATCCGCGTTGGTAGACAGCGGCAGGAAGCAGCCCGCCGCGTGCAATCGCGCCTTGCTGATGATCACAGCGCCGTCATGCATGGGTGCTTTATTGAAAAACACGTTTTCCAGCAGGAACGCGGAAACGCTCGCGTCCAGAACCGTTCCCGTTTTCACATGATCCTCCAGATGCGTATTCCGTTCAAAGACGATCAGAGAACCGGTCTTGGTCTGAGAAAAATATTCCGCCGCGATGCAGACCTCACGGATCACGGAGCGCATCGCCGCCTCCTGCGTTTTGTCCAGCTTTCCGCGGAAATTCTGGAACGTCGTTCCGCCCACCTTTTCCAGGAAGCTGCGAAGCTCCGGCTGAAACACGATGATCAAAGAGAGGATCCCGACGGAAAACACATTTGTCAGGATGAAGTTCAGCGCTTTCATGCGCGCCACGGTGCTGATGAACAGCATGACAAGCAGCAGCACGATCCCAGCCAACAGCTTCCCGCCGCGCCGCTTGCGCATGAACTGAAAAATATAATAGAAAATAAAGGCGACCAGCAGAATGTCCAGCACGTCTACCGCACGTATGGACTTCAGCTGATTGAGAAGATACTGAAAATAATCGATGACAGCAGACATCCCGCTTTCCCTCCTTATCGCAGAACAACCCTCTTGTCATAATAGCATATACGCATTTGGTTGTCAAGAAATTTTCAAGTTTATTTTAGAAAGAAATCCCGCTTTTCCAGTAATTGCTTCAAGGCATTTCCGCGATGGCTGATCTCGTTTTTCAGGCTGCCGTCCAGTTCGGCAAAGGTTTTTCCGAGTCGTTGGTCGAAAAAGACCGGATCGTAGCCGAACCTGCCGTCCCCGCGCTTTTCGCGCAGGATCACGCCCTTCGCCGTTCCGCAGACGGAAAGCTCTTTTCCGTCCTCCCGAACGGCGCACAGCGCACAGACGAAGCGCGCCGTGCGCTTCTCATCCGGCACCTCCCGCAATTGCTCCAGCAGCTTGCGGATATTGGCTTCATCGTCCCCGTGCGTTCCCGCGTAACGCGCGGAATACACCCCGGGAGCGCCGCCGAGCGCGTCGACCTCCAGCCCGCTGTCGTCCGCCAAACAGAACAGCCCCGTCGCCTCGGCAACGGCATGCGCTTTCAAACTCGCGTTTCCCGCAAAGGTCGTCGCGGTCTCTTCGATCTCGCCCTTGAAGCCCGCTTCCCGCATGGGGATCACCTCCAGCGGAATGTTTGCTTCCCGAAAGAAGCGGCGGAATTCCTCCAGCTTATGTTTGTTATCCGACGCAAGCACCAGTTTTCTCTGCCTGTTCATTCAGTTCTCCTCGTTGGCAAAAAACGCACGGACGAATTCCGCTCCGTCAAACGGCTGCAGATCGTCGATCTGCTCGCCGACGCCGATGAACTTCACGGGAATGCCCAATTCACGGCGGATCGCCAGAACGATGCCGCCCTTTGCCGTTCCGTCCAGCTTGGTCAGCACCAGTCCCGTAATGTTTGCCGCCTTACGGAATTCCTTTGCCTGCACCAAGGCGTTCTGCCCGGTGGAAGCGTCCAGCACCAGCAGCGTTTCCCTGGAAGCCTCCGGCAGTTCACGCGTCAATACACGGTCGATCTTTGCTAACTCCTCGATCAGGTTCTTTTTGTTATGCAGCCGTCCGGCGGTGTCCACGATCAGCACGTCCGCCTTCTGCTTACGGGCAGCGCCCGCGGCGTCAAACACGACGGCGGCGGGATCCGCTCCCTCCTTCTGCTTGATCAAAGGCAGGTCGCTGCGTTCCGCCCAGACCTCGAGCTGTTCGATCGCGGCGGCGCGAAAGGTATCCGCCGCGCACAGCATGACCTTCTTGCCCTGCTGCTTGAGGACGTGGGCGATCTTTCCGATCGACGTGGTTTTCCCAACGCCGTTGACGCCGATGACAAGAATGACGTTCGTCCCGCCGCCCGTCTGCGCAAGCGGCTCACCCTCTCCGACCAGCTCCCGCAGGATCGCGCAGAACTCCTCGCGTGCAGGAGCCATTTCCTTGATCTTTTTCTCCTTCAGGCGTTCCTTCAGCGTCTCTACGATATATTCCGAGGTCTCCACGCCGACGTCCGCCATGATCAGCAGATCGGAAAGCTCCTCATAGAAATCCTCATCCACCCTATCGCCGGAGGAAAAAAGCTGATCGACCGGCTTGAGCAGCGTATCCTTGGTTTTTTTCAGACCGTTTTTCAGTTTTTCGAAAAAGCTCATCAGTTCGTATACTCCTTGATCTGTTCATCCAATTTGGAAAGGTTCAGCTTCATGTAATCCGAAATGCCCTTTTGATGCATGGTGACGCCGTAGAGCGTATCCGCGCGTTCCATCGTGCCGCGCCGATGGGTGATGACGATGTACTGCGTCTTTTCGCTGTGGGCGCGGATATAATCGGCAAACTTGGTCAGGTTGATATCGTCCAGCGCACTTTCGATCTCGTCAAAGATACAAAACGGAGCGGGATTGACGTTTTGCAATGCAAGGTACAGCGCGATGGCGGCAAAGGACTGTTCGCCGCCCGACAGCAGAGAGATGCTGCGGACGCTCTTTCCCGGCGGCTTGAGAATGATATCGATGCCGCATTCCAACGGATTTTCGGGATCCTGCAATTCGATCCTCGCACTTCCGCCGCCGAACAGCTCGGTGAACACCTGCGCAAAGCAATCGTTGATCCGACCGAATGTGAAAACGAAGCTTTCCTTCATCTCCGTTTCCAGTTTGGAGATGGTATTGTCCAGACTGCGGCGCGTTTTTTGCAGGTCCTCGACCTGTGCGCTGAGGAAATCATATCGTTCCTTGGTCTGACGGTACTCCTCGACGGCGTTGACGTTGATGACCCCCATGGAGCGGATCTTCGCTTTCAGGGACGCCAATCGGGAGGGAGCCTTGTCCATCTTCTCCGGCGGCAGGCGATGTGCTTCCGCGTCGGAATAGGTCAGCTCATATTCATCCCACAGCTTCGCGGTCACCGCGTCGAATTCCTCATTAACGCGGCGGAAGCTGTTTTCCTCGTCCGTGACGCGGACGAACGCGCTCTCGCGCCTTTGCTGTGCTTCCTTATGCCGTTTTCTCGTCTCGGCAAGGCGGTTTTCCTGTTCCTCCCTGCCGACGATCAGCCCGGACAGCTTTTCCTCGCCCGCCGCGATGCCCTTACACGCCGTAGCGATCTTTTCCTCGACCACGGCGATACGGTTTCCGCGTTCCTTGATGCTGCTTTGCGCCGCCTCCGCGGTCACGCGCAGGTTCCGAATACGCTCCAGCAGATCGGACAGCGCCGAGGTCTGCTGCGACAAGCGAACCGACAGCGCATCCGCTTCCGAACGCTTGGAGACCAAAACGATGCGCGCCTGACTCAGGGTCGCATACGCTTCCGCCTCCGCCTGTCTTGCACATTGCTCCAGCTCGCGGAACGCCTGATAGGTCTGTTCCGCCTCGGTGATCTTCTCACCGCTGTGCAAAGCGCCGTCGCGCACCTCGCGCAGGCGTTCCTCCAGAATACGGCGTTCCTCCGTTCCCGCGTCTTTGCCCCGCAGGATCGCGTCGAGATGGCTCTTTTCCTCCTCCATGCGGACGCGAAAGCCGTTGATCTCGCTTTCCAGCGCGTCGAAGCAGTCCTTACGCTCCTGCGCTTTGCTTTCCCATTGCAGGGCTTGCTCCTCACCGTCCTTGACCTCGTTGCGTTTGCGCGTCAAGGCGCGTTCTTTATCCAGCAAAAGCGTATTGTACTCCCGTATCTGTGCGCTCAGGCGTTCGATATCCATCGCGCGGGTGAACACGCCCACCTTTTTCGCGGAGGAACCTCCGGTAAAGCTGCCGCCCGGATGAATGACCTGTCCGTCCAGCGTGACGATCTTGACGCGGTAGCCGGACGCCGCGGCGATGCTCGCCGCATGGTCGATCTGATCGGCGATCACGGTGCGTCCCAGCAGGTCGTACACGACCCCTTTGAATTTCGGCTCAAATCGCGCAAGCTCTGCGGCAATTCCCACATAGCCTTCCATTCCGCGCAGACGGCTCACGTCGCACAGCGACCCGCGCACCGTATCCAGCGGCAGGAAGGTCGCACGTCCGATGCGATGCTCCTTCAGATAGCGGATGCAGGACTTCGC
>CAYPYA010000087.1:0-2663 GCA_964414775.1 uncultured Ruminococcus sp.
GCCTTGCGCGACGCATTGCGCGACGGTAAGGTGTGACGGCAATGGATTTGCAGTATGGGGCTTTGCCCCATACCCCATTTAAGGGACCCTTTTTGAAAAAAGGGTCCCTTAAAAATTCCCTCAAAAACTTTTATCGCGGCAAATTGGCAAGCCGCTTGGCTTGCCGATAAAAAACAAAAAAGGTCTTGCGAATCGACCTTTTTTTCTTCCAAATTTCAACGAGCCTTTCGAAAAAGGCTTTTCTTTTTCTCACCGACAAGCCAAGCGGCTTGTCGGCATTGAAAGTTTTGGTGGGGGGTATGGGGGGAGACTTTTTCAAAAGTCTCCCCCCATTTTTTATGCTCCCTTCATTCCTCGGCGGTTTTGGCGGGGATGACCTTGGTGCCGATGGGGCGGATGCCGCTTTGCTCGTAGACGATCTCCACGATGCGTGCGCATTCCTCCTCGGTCAGGGTCTCCGCGTCCACGATCACGCTGCATTGATCGCCGGAGATCACGGCGACGCATTCGGGGATCCCCTTGGCAAGCGCAAGCGTTTCGATGTTTGCCTCGGCTTCCATATCCTTCATGATATCGGAGATCTGTGCCAGCGCCTGCTCCTTCTCGTCGGGCATGGCGTCGGGGTTGTCGGCGATCTTTTGCAGGACTTCCATCGCGTCCTCGCGCACCGCCGTGCGGTTGAGAACGGTCACGGCAAGCAGGTCGTTCGGGTCGGCGGCAAGCGTTTCGCTCGCGGTGTTCGCGTCGCTCACGCCCGAAACCGTTTCGTTCACCAGCACCGAGTTGCCCAGCTGCTTGCCCGCTTCGGATTCCTCCGGCGGTTGAATGCCCGTATTGCGTCCGACCAACGCGGACACGCCCACGGCCGCCACGATCAGCACCACGCAGCCGCAAACCAGAAAGGTGCGGGACGCCAAAAGCTTTTTGGCGTTGAGCTTGGAGAGCTTTTCTTTGCATTTGGCGAATGTTTCCTTGATGTTTTTCATGTAGACTCCTCCTGATTAGGTTTGAATACTGATCTGACTGCTTTCGAGATGAAATAACGCCTGCAAAAGGGAAAGGATGCGCGCACAGGTCGCTTTGTCCGCGCCCTTGCAGACCACCGCCGCGCCGCAGACGGTCGGTTGTTTCTCCGAAAGCAGCAACGGGGCTTCGCCGCCGCTCGTATCGGCAAGCACGACCGTTTTTTCGGTCTCCTTGCCGCCGGAATGCTCGTTCACCCGCTGATCGGTCGCGTAGGTGTAGGCGTAGCCCTGCTCCAGGGTCAGCACGACGCGGCAGCGTTTCACGCCCTCCATGCTGCAAAGCAAGGTCTCCACCTCGTTTTCCAGCGCCTGACGGTAGGTTTCGCTCCCGTTTTCGTCCTGCTTGGCGGGGGTCGCCTTTCCGCTCGGCAGAAGCAGCAGGATGACGCCCGCCGCCAGCGCAAGAAGCAGGTAGGGCATGCCTTTGATCTTTTTGCATTTTTCCAAGAAACTGCTGTTGATTCGGTCAACCCCCTTTTTCGGTCAGCACCGTGACGGGAACGCCGAACGCCGCTTCCGCCCAGTTTTTCGCTTCGTCGGCGCGTTCAATGTATTCGTCGGGCAGGCAGAGCGTGACCGAGCGGATGACCGGTTCTTGCTCCGTCCAATCTATATCTATGCGCACCTGTGCGGGAAATATGCCTGTTGCGCCGGAAAGGGAGGAGGCGATCTGCGAACAGATCTCCTGCTCCGCCTGCTTGCCCGCCAGCTCCTGCAAGGGCTTGGCGTTTGGCAGGCTGACCTCCGTCTGCTCGGATCCGTTTTGGAACAGGGACGAGACGTCGATTTTGCGTAAGGGGGCAAGGATCAAAAGGATACAGATAAGGGACGCGAGGTATTTGATATACTTTTCAAACGGCTTCCCGACAAAGCCGACGCAGAGTGCGCCAAGCACCGACGCGGTCAGCACCATAGAGAAATAGCCTTGCAGATTCATAGAGCCGCTCCGATCTTGATAAAGGTGGCAAGGTACAGCAGGGCGATGACCTCGACGCCCGCGACCAGCCCCAGCAGGACGGACAGCGTGCCGCCCAGCTCGGTCAGGAATTGTCCCTCCCTTTCACAGCCCAACAGCTTTGCCAGCGACGAACAGAGCGATAAGAGAACGCGCACGGCGCAAAGGTGCAGAAACGGCGGCAGGAGGATGGACAGGGTCACGACCGTGCCGACGGCGCCGACCGTTCCTTTGATGACCGAAATGCTGCCTGCGACCGTGCGCGCCGCGTCCCCCAACGCGTTCCCCACCACGGGGATCAGCACGCCCGAGGCGAAGCGGACGGAGCGGAACAGCAGGGTGTCCGCCGCGGCGGAAATGGCGGTCTGCATGGACAGCAGGAAGCCCAGCAGGGAGAACAGGAACGCCAGCAGGATCGCGGAGGCGTTGCGTACCAGCGAGCCGATGGAGGACAGCCCGGTCGTTCCCGGCAGGGCGGACGCGAAGCTGACGGAGAAGGAGACGTGCAGGAACGGGAACAGGACGGAGGAGCAAAGCAGGCTGACCAGCGTCAGGAACAGGGAAAAGCCCGCGGTCGACGCGCTCGCGGCGGACACGTTCCCGCCCGAGATCAACAGCGACGCGGAGACGGGCAGCAGCGCGGCGAGGTACTCCGTAAAGAGGGAAAGCGCCTGCCCGACGGT
>CAYPYA010000088.1:0-4219 GCA_964414775.1 uncultured Ruminococcus sp.
GTCCTTTCAGACCACGGGCGGCGCCGACGGCAGACTGTACGGCGCGGTCACGTCCAAGGACATCAGCGAAAAACTGGAACAGGAACACGGCGTCAAGATCGATAAAAAGAAGATCGACGTCGGCTCCAATATCAAGGTCGCGGGGGAATTCTCGGTTGAGATCAAACTCTATCGTGAAATCAGCGCCAACGTCAAGGTGATCGTAAAGGCATAAAGATCCGAAAACCGACGCTTTCGGATGAAAAATGCCGCATGAAAGGCATGGTCAAAAGCATGGCAGAACTGGACAGTATCCGCAGAATGCCGTATTCCGTGGAAGCGGAGCAGGCAATTTTGGGGACGATCATCGTCGACCCGAATCGGTACGACGATGTCTCTTTCCTCTCGTCGGAAGAATTTTATCTGGAACAGCATCAGCAGATCTTTTCCGCAATGACCGATATGGTCCTTTCCAATCGGATCATCGATCTTGTCACGCTGATTTCCGCTTTGACGCAAACGGGAAACTATACCGAGGGGGACGCGGGCAAGTACATCAAGCTTCTGGTGGACGTGTCCGCGAACGCGTCCAATATCGCGGAATACGGAAAGATCGTGCGGGACAAAGCATTGCTGCGAATGCTGATCGACGCGACGCGTGATATTTCCGACCGTGCGTTCAGCGAGATCGGTGAGGTTTCGGATATATTGGAGCTTGCCGAGCAGCGTATCTACGAGATCTCCGACAATACCTACCGAAAGAATTTCGAGCACGTCCGCGATGCGATCCTGAGAAACTACGATACGCTGAACCTGTTGAAGAACGATCCGGAGTCTCTCATGGGACTGCGCACCAATTACGAAGGCCTGGATCAGATCCTGATCGGTCTCGGGAGCGGCGATCTGGTCATTGTCGGCGGTCGTCCGGGTATGGGAAAGACCAGCTTCTGCCTGAACATCGCAAGCAATATTGCAAAGAATACAAAAAAAGATGTCGCCATCTTTTCCCTGGAAATGACCTCGGAACAGCTTGCATCCCGTCTGCTTTGCGCGGAAGCGCTGATCGACAGCAAATGTATGCGTACCGGAAAATTGAGCGCCGAGGAATGGAAGCGGCTTGCCGAGGCCGCGTCCGCATTATCCGCGACGAATATCGTGATCGACGATACGTCCGATATCACCGTTGCGGAAATGAAATCCAAATTGCGTAAGCTCAAGAATCTCGGTCTGATCGTCATTGACTATCTGCAGTTGATGCACGGGGAAAAGAGCATGGATAACCGTGTTCTGGAGGTTGCGCAGATCACGCGTTCGCTGAAGATCATGGCGAAGGAATTCGGCGTTCCGATCATCCTCTGCTCTCAGCTTTCGCGCGGACCAAAGGATCAGCGTGAAGGCAAGAAGCCCTCTTTGACCGACCTGCGCGATTCCGGCTCTATCGAGCAGGATGCGGATATCGTTCTGCTTTTGTACCGCGCGGAATACTATAAAACGGCGGACAGACCCGCCACGGAGATGTCCGACCATGAGCTGTGCGATTGTATCGTTGCGAAAAACCGTCACGGCGCGACCGGAACGGTGCGGCTTGCCTGGTACGGCAGACATTTCCGTTTCGTAACGTCGGATGAACGAGAAGATGCTCCCGCAGGTTAAGCTGGAACGGCGGGTCGCCGCATTTATTGAATCGCGCGGACTGCTTCGGCGGGGGATGTATGTTTGCGTTTGCTTTTCCGGCGGTATGGATTCCGGCGTTCTTTTGCATCTTTTCAAGCAGCTGCAAGAAGAATTCGGGATCCGTCTTTGCGCCTGCCATTTTCAGCACGGCATTCGCGGTTTGGAAGCGAAACGGGACGAAGCCTTTTGCAAATCCGTCTGCGAAAGCCTGCAGATCCCGTTGTTTTGCGGTGAAGCGGACGTTCCGGCGCTGCAAAAGGGAAGCGGAAAGTCCATGGAGGAGGTCGCACGCGACGCAAGATACGCGTGGTTTCGCAAGTTGCAAAAAGAACAGGGAATCGATCGGTTCGCAACTGCACATCATAAAACCGATCAAATGGAAACGATGCTGTACCGCATGATCCGCGGGACGACCGTTGCGGGACTGCGCGGGATCCCGGAAAAACGGGATGTGTATATTCGTCCGCTGCTTTGCGTTTCCAAAAAGGAAATCGAACAATATGCGCAGGCAGTCGGTCTTTCCTACGTTACGGACAGTACCAACGAACAGGAGCAGTATGCGCGCAACCGCATTCGGAAAACATTGCTGCCGGTGATCGACCGGATCAATCCTTCCGCCACCGATGCGTTTTCCTACCTTTCGGAATGCGCCGCGCAGGATCAGGCATATCTGGACTCGCTTCTGCCCGTCTATCAGACGGAACAGAGCGTTAGCGGGCTTCCGATGGCGATCCTGCGGCGTGTCATAATGCGCAATTATACCGTTTATACCGGCTCGTCCTTGTGCCGTGTGCATATTGAGGAGCTGTGCCGTGCCGCTGCGAGCGGGGAAGATCGGGTCGTGGCATTGCCGAACGGCTGTGTGGCTGTTTTCCGAAACGGTTGTCTCCGATTTGAGGAACGCCGTAAAGAGCCGTGTCCTTCTCTCCCGTGCGCGAACTTGCAAGAGGGCGTGACCTTGCTGCTTGACGGCGCGCTTCGCATTACATACGAAAAACAGCTCCCAGAGAGAAAATGTGAATCGACAGACGAAATTGTTTACAATTTATCAACAGAGATTTCCTTGTCTTGCGGCGGGATCTATGGCATGATATCCTACAGGTCGCGCCGTCCGCAGGATACGCTGTTGCTGCACGGAATGCATCACAGCGTTCGGAAATTGATGCAGGAAAAGCGCGTTCCCGTGCAGATACGGAATCTGATTCCTGTTTTTTATGATCAAAACGGGATTCTTTGCGTTCCGTTCGTCGCGCAGGCGGACCGCACCTGGTCTGCCGACCGACAAAATCAAATGTTACTTCGAGTGGAAATAGCCGAGCATGCGTGGAAACCGAGACGGCTTGAAAGGTGGTCGAATGCCCATGAAGAATAAGAATGCCAGTAAATCCCTGATCATTTGGCTGGTCGTGTTTGCGATCATGATCGTAAGCGTCAGCGTGCTTTTCAGCGGCAGTAACGCGAAGAAGATAGAAAATTACAGCGAAGTGCTGACGATGTTCCGTGAAAAAAAGGTTGCGGAATTTGATCTTGACGGTATCGATCTGTATATCAAAACGCAGGACGGAACGCTGTATCAGCATGAATTGGGGAGTCCTGATATCTTTTATAGCGATCTCCGCGAGACCATCCGGGAGCAATCGGCGGACGGAACGCTGAAGGAATTCAATTATGAATCCACGCAGATCCCGTTTTGGGTGCAGCTGCTTCCGTATCTGCTGGTCATCGCCGTGTTCGCCGCTTTCTGGTGGTTCTTCATCGCAAAGACGTCAAAAGGCGGAACCGGCGGCGGTCTGGGCGGCAGAATGAATTCGTTCAGCCGTGCGCGGACCAAGCTCGGCGCGGATGAAAAGAATAAGGTGTACTTCAGAGACGTCGCGGGCGCGGACACGGAAAAGGAAGAGCTGCGCGAGATCGTCGAATTCCTGAAACAGCCCAAGAAGTTTTCGGAGCTCGGCGCGCGCATTCCCAAGGGCGTGCTGCTGATCGGCCCTCCCGGTACGGGTAAGACCCTGCTTGCGAAAGCGGTCGCGGGTGAAAGCAACGTTCCGTTTTACTCCATTTCCGGTTCCGACTTCGTGGAAATGTATGTCGGCGTCGGTGCTTCGCGTGTGCGCGATTTGTTTGAGACGGCGAAAAAGTCCGCTCCCTGCATCATTTTCATCGATGAGATCGACGCGGTCGGACGTCACAGAGGCGCCGGCTGGGGCGGCGGTCATGACGAACGGGAGCAGACCCTGAACCAGTTGCTTGTGGAAATGGACGGCTTCGGCGCTTACGACGGCGTTATCGTCATGGCGGCTACCAACCGACCGGATATTCTGGATCCCGCCCTGATGCGTCCGGGACGCTTTGACCGTCAGGTCACGGTCAACCTGCCCGATATGAAGGGCAGAGCGGCGATCTTACGCGTTCACTCCAAGAAGAAACCGATGGGCGCGGATGTCGATCTGGATACCGTTGCCAAATCCACGGTGGGCATGACAGGCGCGGATCTGGAAAATATTCTCAATGAGGCGGCGCTGCTTGCCGCACGGCGCAAAAAATCGGTCATCAATATGGGAGACAT
>CAYPYA010000089.1:0-1510 GCA_964414775.1 uncultured Ruminococcus sp.
GAGACCCGTTTCGGGATCCAACTTCAGAAGCCTGATCCCGACCCAGAACGAGCCGTAGGCCATGTACTGTTCGCCCGTTTTTTCGTCCACCACCGGGTTCGCGTCTATGGCGTTGACAGGGGAGCGGGCGTTGGTTTTGACGACGATGCCGCGGTATGTGTACGGCCCTTCAGCCCTTTCCGCTACGGCGAGATAGATGCAGGAGAGCTGCACGCCGAAGGACGAGTTTGAGCAGTACATCCTGTATTCGTCGCCGACCTTGATGATATCAGGCGCCCAAAGACCGTTGCTTTTCGTCCACGCAAACGCTTCCTCCGGGGTTTTGTCAATGATTTTGCCGATGTGGGTCCAGGATATCAGATCCGGCGAACGGTAGACATTCTGATGCGTGCAGTACGCGAAATAATCTCCCGAAATGGGGTCACTGTAGATCGCGGGATCGTGCGCGCCCCAGAGACCGATCGCCTCCGGATCGGGACGATGCCCTTGGGGCATCGGAGGCTGCGCGGTCGGGGCTTTCGGGTAAGTCACATTTCTATGATTGTGCTCGTTCATTTTGACCTCTCTTTTGCCAGTGATGATTCTCTATTCAGTTTTACCGCATGTGACGCGGATTTGCAATATTTTTTCTTCATAAATCGGATAAAATTTTTTCTCATCTTAGCAGCAAAAAGAGGTTTCTTTCGCGCAGCGCAGTGCCGCCCTTGTCCGTTTTGTCTTACGGGACACGCGGAATTGCCCTCGCATGCCATACATTCCGCCCGCTGGGAGCGGGGATGCCCTCATCCGTCAATCTCTTGATAATGGAGCGCGCCGTATCGCTCTGTACAAGCAGGAAGAATGCCCTGCGGGCGGTTGCTGTCTGCTTGACGGGCAGCACGCAAATTCACTGCGTTTCCGAAAATAACCTATCCGGTACTTTCCCTTTACAGCCTTAAGCATTTGATTGTTCAAGCAGCCGCTCAAACACTTCCTTCGGCGCGGGCTTGCTGTAAAGATATCCCTGGGCGACATAAGCCCCGATCTCCATCATGAGCTTAATATCTTCCGCTGTCTCCACGCCCTCGCACACGACCTGCGCACCCAGCTCCGTCGCCAGGTTCACGATATTTTTCATAATCTTAACCTGTCTTACGCGATTTTCATGATTGAGAAGGAAGGAACGGTCCAGCTTAATGACGGAGGCGGGTATCTGCTCGAAAACGCCCAGGGAAGAATAGCCGGAACCAAAATCATCAATTGACAAATGAACACCGTTTTTGCGCAAAATATCCACTGTCTCTTTTACCTTCTGCTGCTGCAGCTCTTCCACGACAATGGTCTCCGTGATCTCCACTTCTATCAGCGCTTTCGGTATCCGGTATTTCTCCAGCAATGCCGCGAACCGCTCCGGGAATCCCTCCTTTACAAAATGCAGCCGGGAGAAATTGCAGGAAACGGGTACAACCTCCCGCCCCTCATCCAGGCGATGCCGAAGCATCTTGCAGACGCACTCCATCACGAAGAAATC
>CAYPYA010000090.1:0-4320 GCA_964414775.1 uncultured Ruminococcus sp.
CTGACCGACGAGCAAAAGGAAATTGCCGACGTCAACGGCGACGGCAAGGTGAGCGCACCGGATTATTTCAAGCTCAAGCGAAGCTTTCTGAAGAAGTAAGATGATGTAGGGGAAAGGAACGGAAAAAGCACCCCATCCGCATTTTATCAATGCGGATGGGGTTTCCCCTATCTCAAAACTTTGATCGCTAAAACGAAAAAAACCGCCGCAAATGCGGCGGGCAAATTTGTTTGTTCTATGCGGGCTTGGGAATCAAGTCCGTCTTTTTGTTTTTCGGCAATTCAATCCCAGCGGTCGGGTTTTTTCCGTTTTTCGTGTTTCCGCGTGATGCGCAAACGGGAGGAAAGAATGATACAGATCTGACCGGGAATGCCGAGCAAAAACACCGTCCACGGATTATAGCGCAGCAAAAGCAGATACACCGTCGCCAACAGCGACCAGAGCAGAACGGAAATGATCAGATAGTTATATCTTCGCTTTCCCCAAACGGAATTGAACACCAGCGCAACGATGGAGGAAACGGGCAGAGCGACAATGAACGCCTGCCACAGCCGTACATGAAACGCGCCGTACCCGATACAAAACGCCAGAACCGCCAAGCCCCAAACGCCGAACACGGCGATCAGGGAGATCAAAAGATGATCATGCTGTTGATCGCGCAGTTCCTCGGCAAGCACGATGGGTTCGCTTTCCTCATGCTCCTGCAGCAGGTAATCCACGCTCACGCCGAACAGATCCGCGATCTGCTTGAGCACCGCGATATCCGGGACGGACTCGCCGCGTTCCCATTTGGAAACGGCTTTATCGGTATAGTTCAGCTGTGCGGCAAACTCCGCCTGCGTCAGGTGTACTTTTCCGCGCAATAAAACGATATTGCGTCCGATCGTCTGCCTGAGATCTCTCATGGGAAACGGTTCTCCTTTCCGTAATAATCATCTGCAGTAGTGTCGCCTTAAAAGCCGAATACGGTCTTTGCCGTTTTGTAATAGATCTGATCCTTTTCCTCCTCGGTCAGCGGCAGCGCGTCAACGCCCGCGAACGAATAGGACGGATTCCAAAGCGGGTAATCCGAGCCGAACATGACATGCTCCACGCCGTGCTTTTCGATCAGCTCGTACAGTTCCTGCCCGCTCATGCCGAGCAGAGCCTCGCTGGTATCCGTATAGACCGGCGTTCCGATCAGATACTTCTTTGCGTCCTCCCAAGCCGCATAGCCGCACATATGCGCCGCGATGATGGTCAGATCGGGGATCTTTTCCAGAATGTTGCGCACACGGCGCGGATGGGAAAAATCGGTATGCGGGTCGCCGACATGGAAGATGATCGGCTTCTTGCGGGAAGCGATATAGCGGTAGACCTCCATGGGGACGGGATCGTCCACAAAGAACTGCTGAAAATCCGAGTGGATCTTCACGCCCAACGCGCCCTTGGCAAAGCAGCGCTCCAGTTCCGCGATCGACGCTTCCGCGCCCATGGCAGGGTGGAACGAGCAAAGCGGAAGGAAGCGGGGATCGGACGCGGCGGTTTCCAGCAGGAAATCGTTCCCGACGGTGGGCTTTGCGGGGTTGAGCGTCGCGGAGGATATCACGAAGCGAATGTTTGTAAACTCCGAGCTTCCCGCCAACAGCCCCTCTATACTGCCGTCCCCCTGTCTGGGGATATCGTAATAGTTGACAATATTATCCGCGGCACGGGTCGCGACCTTCTGCGGAAAAACGTGGACATGCGTGTCCACTACCTTACGTGTGATCATGCTTATCCTTTCTTTTGCCGACACGTACGTTTTTGTCGGTTTCGCGAAGCGAAATGAACGTCGTCGTTGACGTTCAAGACACAAAACGTATCGTTTGAAAGATTTATCTTTCAAACATCCTTTCCAATAAACACGGAAGCCTTATGTACATTCCGTTTCCATAAAAGTAACGGGCCGCATCGACTCCGACGCGACCCGCTTTTTGCGTTTTATTCCTGTTCGCCGGCAGAATCTTCTCCATCCTCGTCGTCTTCACAGACAACATTCAAAAGCTGACCGCAAGCGGGGCATTCCAATTGCTCGCAATCCTCCAGCTCGCACGCTTCGATGCAGATCTCATGCCCGCAGGCGGGACATTCCAGCGAAACGACGCATTCGTCCTTGTCGCAGTTTACGCAGTCGTGCGAAGCGGATTCATCCTCCTCGTCGATCCCGTAAACCTCCGTTTCGACCTCTGCCAGATCCGTGTCCAATTCGTCGATATACTCCCGCATCGCGGACGTTTCGTCCTCCAGATCGGAAACGGACAGGGACAGATCCTCCAGCAGATCGGCGATCGCCGTAAACAGCTTTCCTTCGTCGGAAGCCTTATCCAGCTTCATTCCGTCCATCAAGCCCTTCAAATAGGACGCTTTCTCAGATACCGTCATGCTTTTTTCCTTTCTCAACAAATAGCAAATTCTAAAATCACGGAAGTTTGCGGCAATTTCGACATCGTCGAAACGAGCGTCGCTCCGACGCTCAAGCCGCAAATCTTCTAATCTGAAAACATTTGTTTTCAGATTTTACTTCACGCGCTCCAGGTACTCACCGGTACGCGTGTCGATACGGATGACCTCGCCCTCGTCGATGAACATCGGGACCTTGATCTCCGCACCGGTCTCGACCGTGGCGGGCTTGGTCGCGTTGGTCGCGGTATTGCCCTTCACGCCCGGCTCGGACTTGGTGACCTGCAGTTCGACGAACATCGGCGGCTCGACCGAGAACACGCTGCCCTTGTAGGAAACGAGCTTGCAGATCATTTCCTCCTTGACGAACTTGAAGCTGTCCGGAAGTTTGTCCTTTTCAACAGGGGTCATATCGAACGTTTCCATATCCATGAAGTAATACAGATCCCCGTCGTTATAGCTGTACTGCATATCCTTGCGCTCCACGGTCGCGACGGCAAACTTTGCGGTCGGGTTGAACGTGGTTTCGATCACCGCGCCGGAAATGACATTACGCATTTTGGTGCGGACAAACGCCGCGCCCTTCCCCGGCTTGACGTGCTGGAACTCGATGATCTGCATGACCTGCCCATCCATTTCAAAGGTCAGGCCGTTTCTGAAATCGCCTGCTAAAACCATACTGCTTCCTCCTCGAAACTCTCCGTCGGGTCTGTTTTGCCCGAACGCGGAGAAGATAAAATTTTCTGCGTCTATTCTATTATATTTTCCGTTGTTTGTCAAGAGTTTTTTGCGTTTTTACAGCTCGATGAGCTGTTTTTCGCTCTTTGTCAGATCCTCGCACCCGTTTTCCGTGACCAAAAGCAGGTCCTCGATCCGCACGCCGAAGCGTCCCTCCAGATAAATGCCCGGCTCGGACGTCTGCAATTCGCAGGGGACGAACGCTTCCTCCGAACGCTTGGAGGAGTTCGGGCCCTCATGGATCTCCAAGCCCAGGGAATGCCCCGTTCCGTGTCCGAAGCAGTCGCCGTATCCGGCGGCGGTGATGAGATCGCGCGCGGCGGCGTCCACCTCTTTTCCGGTCGCGCCCGGCTTCATGGCGGCGATCGCCGCCTTCTGCGCGTTCAGAACGGTCTGATAAACGGTCTTCATTTCGTCGTTTGCTCTGCCCAGCACGACGGTACGCGTCATATCCGAGCAGTAGCCGTTATAGCGCGCGCCGTAGTCCATCGTCAGGAACGCGTTTTCGCTCAGCGTCACCTTTCCGGGAACGCCGTGCGGCAAAGAGCTTTTTTTGCCGGACACGGCGATGGTCTCAAACGCCAGCCCGTCCGCTCCGTTCCTTCGCATGAAATACTCCAGCTCTGCGGCGACCTCCAATTCGGTCATGCCGGTGTGAAGCACCGAGCAGATGTGCGTAAACGCCGCATCGGTGATGCTTTGCGCGGTGCGGATGTATTCGATCTCCCTGGGGGTCTTGATCTTACGCAGAGCGTCGCAAAGCCCTGTTTCCTCCCGCAGCTGCACGCCCTCGAATGCTTTTTCCATACCGTGCAACTGTGAAACGGTGGTGCGGTTTCCGTCATAGCAAAGCGTTTTCACGCCCTGCTCCCGCAAAGCGGCCGCGGTGCTTTGCAGCATAGAGCCTTCGAACAGCACCGCGCGCACGTCGTCCTGCACGCCGCTTCTTGCCGCTTCGATATAGCGGGGATCCGTGATGAGCAGCGTCTCGCGTTTGGTGACCAGAACCAAGCCGTCGGTGAACGCAAAGCCGCTCGCCCAATGCTGGCTTACCTCATCCGTGAGGATCGCCGCATCATACCCCTTTTTCTCCAATTCCGCAAACAATTTTCTTCCGTTTTCCATACCCATTCTTCCTTTCGTTATGTAAGGCTTTATGTA
>CAYPYA010000091.1:0-5033 GCA_964414775.1 uncultured Ruminococcus sp.
GAGCCTGCACGGTCAGCAGGATACGCAAAGCCTTGCCGCGGAAGAAAAGCAGCGTCGGCTGTTGGACGCGTTCGCCTCCGACGAACCGCTGCTGAACGACTACCGCGAGACCTACAACGCGTTCACCGCCCTGCAGCGGGAAGCGGACGAAGCGAAAAGGCAAGCCGAGGAGCTGGAGGAGCGGCGGGACCTGCTGAGCTATCAGGTCAAGGAGCTGACGCAGGCACGCATCCGTGTCGGCGAGGAAGCCGAGCTGCTTGCGGAACACACCCTGCTTGCCAACCGTGAGAAGATCATTGAAAACGCAAACACAGTCTACGACGCGCTGTACGGCGAGGATCGCTCGGCGGTCGCGTGTCTGCAAACGGCAAGAAACGCCATGCGCAGTCTGTCGGGGCTTTTGCCCGAGGGCGAGGAGCTGCAGACCCGTTTGGAGGACGCGTCGGCGGAGCTGACCGACATTGCAGAAAGCCTGCGCGCCTACGCCGACCCGTCGGAGGATTCCGCCGAACGGCTGACCGACGTGGAGGAGCGGCTGGACCGCCTTTCCGCGTTGCAGCGCAAATATAGGACGGATGAAGCGGGGCTGCTGGAGAAGCTGCAAAACGCGTCCCATGCCCTGGAAACGCTGGAAAACAGCAATGCCGCGCGGGAGGAGACCGAAAAGAAACGTAAGAAGCTGCAAGCCGAGCTGCAGGAACGCGCCGAGGCTTTGCACGCATCGCGCGAGCAGGCGGCGGCGTTGCTTTCCCGACGGGTGCAGGACGCGCTTGCGCTGCTGGATATGCCGAGCGTGCGCTTCGTCATCCATCTGGAAAAAACGGAAGCCTGCGGCGCATACGGCGCGGACAATGTTTGCTTCACGGTCAGCGCAAACGCGGGAGAAGAACCGCGTCCGATCGGGAAGATCGCGTCGGGCGGCGAGCTGTCCCGCATCATGCTGTGTCTGCAATGCGTGCTTGCCGACGTTGAGAACATCCACACGCTGATCTTTGACGAGATCGATACCGGCATTTCCGGCAAGACCAACGAAAAGATCGGACATATGATGCAGCAGATCGCTTCGCGCGGACACGCACAGGTCATTTGTGTGACGCACGCGGCGCAGTTGGCGGCATGCGCTTCGCATCAGTACCGCATTTCCAAGCAGGAACGGGACGGACGCACCGAAACGAATGTGTGCCTGCTGTCTGACCGCGAGCGCGTGGAGGAGCTGTCCCGCATCATGGGCGGCGTCAACGTGACCGACACGGTGCGGAAGGCGGCAAACGAGCTGCTGGAAGCCAATCGATCGGACAACATACAGTAAAAAATTAAGTTTATAAAGGAGCAACAGTCATGAAAAAAAAGAATCTTTTGGCGTTTGTCCTGGCGGCGATCCTGCTTTGCTCGGTCTTTGCCCTCTGTGCCTGTCACACGGAAACGGAAACGGATCCGGGTGAGCAGTCGTCGCAAACGCAAGAGCAAACACAGGAGCAACCCAAACCGCAGACCGATCAGGAGAAGCTGGAAGCAGCGCTGGAAAGCTGCCGTTCCTTCTTCACATCGGAGGAGGACGTCCTGGGCGTTTCACTCCAAGACGCACCCGAAAGCGGAACGATGAACCTGGAGATGATGCTGAACAAGCTGATCATCCAGGATCAGGACCTGCTCGGCGGCAATCCGTTCGGAGCGAAAACAGAAGCGAAGATCGCAAACGGACTCATTCAGGAGGATGTTTCCTTCCTTTGCGCCGGCGACACCGTTCCGATGACCGTTTGGATGGACGGAAAGTCCGTCTGCATGGCGATCGAGGGCGTGACCGAAAAGCCCATCAGCATTTCGACGCAGGACGCTTCGAGCAGTCTGCCGGATACGATTGACCCGAATCAGCTCATGCAGAAGCTGACCGACGGTCTTACCGAGGCGTTCTCGGGAATATACGATCCCGAAACCGATCTGACCGTTACCGAATCGCAGGACAGCAAGACCTTTACCATCCGCATCAGCGGCGAGAAAATGAAAACGCTTTCCGACAAGCTAAGTGAACTGATGCAGGAGCTGACCGACGAATTCTCGGGTGAGCTCGGCGGTTTTGGTGACGTTTTGCCGGTCGCTTCCGATCATTCGGAGGACAGCTCGGATACCGATACGGATCCCGACCGTTATCTGACCGTGGAGCTGACCATGCAGAACGATATTCCGTCCTCTCTGGACATTGTTGCGCACAATGGAGACGGTACGGAAAAGTTTTCCATCAACGCGAAGGTCTCCGTCAACGGCGGGATCACCACGTTGGAACTCTCATTCAAGGAAGATGCAAAAGCCCTGCTGACCTGTACGGAAACGGTCACGAAAAAGGAAAACGAATTGCAGTACCAGCTGACGCTGGAGGCCGCTGAGGTCAAGGTGGGCACTTCCGTGACCGTCAGCAAGCAGCAGGAAAGCAAGATCGCGTTCAACGGCTCTCTGGAGCTTACGGTTCAGCAAAACGGAATGCTGGTCACGATCCCGCTGAACTTCTCGGGCAGCTACGGCAGCGACGGAGAAAGCTTGGAATGCACGTTCAATATGGACCTGGCTCTGAAAGGCCTTGCGGAGATCTCGCTGACGGTGAGTTCCCGTATGGAAAAGGGAGACGTTCAGGTTTCCATGCCGACCGACGTGCAGCCGTATGAGCAAGTGGACATGGACGCGCTCACCGCAGCGCTGATGCAGAAGTACCCGAATATGGCAAGCTTCCTGGAAGGGCTTGGGCTGTCGGGTGAAGACGACCGCAAAAGCTATATCGACGCGGAGCAAACCGTCCAATTAGATCTGTCCGATACCCTCATGGGTCTGTACGTATTCGGGATCTATACCGACAACGGAAACACATTGGATTTCTACGATACCGACGGCAATCAGCTCTATTCCCTGCCCTACAAGGAAAACAGCGACGGGTCGTACACCATGTTCGGCGTTTCGTTCACGCCCGATGCCGATATTGCTCCGGAGAGCACAGTGGCAGTCGCCTATGAAGACGAATCGGGTTATTACGCCCTTGCGCTTTACCCTGACACCTCCTCGGATCAGAACGGAGGAGCATTCGGCATCAGCATCATAGTTTCGCGCACGGAGCAGGACGGCGTATTCACCGTAACGCTCCCGGACGGCAGTACGCTCCCGTATTCCGTTACGGTCAACGGGGATACTGCAAAAATCGGAGATGTCCAAATGGTTCTGTTAGATACAGCTACCGCCGTATAACGGCAAAAAAGAACCTGACAAACAGCATAAAGAAAAATCAAAGGAAGCGGTTTGCAGTCCAATGCATGCCGCTTCCTTTTTTGGGTTTGATCAGGCATATCGGGAAAATCTTTCAATACGATTTTCCCAAAACGAAAAATGCTCTCAAAAGGAATATATGAGAAAACGGAAAAGAACGAGTCGCTTGGTTTTATAAGCTCTCTATAAACGCAATCAACAGATTCTTTTGTTTGGGCGTGAGCTTAGAAAGCGCGATAGACAATTCATCGTTTCCGGTTTCTACATTAAAAAAGTCTCGAAGTGAGATACCCATCGCATCGCACAGTAGCTGTAAGTGTCCTACCGTAATATCCGCCTGACCGAGTTCCACTCTGCGTAAATGTGTTTGAGATACCCCGGCCTTTTCAGCCAGACCGTTTTGTGTGAGCCAACACCTGTTTCTTAAATCAAACAGTCTTTTCCCAACATCCATATGGCAACCCCTCGTTTAGTCTTATAAGAATATTTTATCATAAAAAAGTCAAAATTTTTAGTCTTATCCTGTTGACAAGTTAGTCTTATAATGTTATAATCTTTTCAAGTAGTTTTCTTAGTAAAAAATCTGATGCGCTTAGTTACAAAATCCAATGTCGATCTTGCTTTGAAAATATCATTTTAGGAGGAGACTATGAAAAACCCACTTGCGTATTTGAAACACATTGTTAAAGACCCCGTCAACACGACCGCCGAGGCCGATGCACGAAAGAAAGAAATCATGCCCTTGCTTTATGGCTCCTTGGGCGTTCTTGCTTTAGGCTTGATTTTGCAGATTGCCGCCGGATTGACCTTTATGGCAGTTTTTTCTCTTATCGGTTTGGTCGGTGCAGTTTTCTGTGCATTTTTGCTTTCCGTTATCAGCAGAGCGAAAAAGAGATTTGAGGGACTCACCTGTGATAAGTGCCACACCTTGGCCGAAATCAAGACTCCGGAAGCCTTTGCAAAATATATTTCCTATACGGTTGAAAAAGATGAAGCGGTATTTAACGGATACAGCGGAAACAAAGAGCCTACCAACGGTGTTTATTCTCTTGTTAAGTTTTCCGGTTCTTCGAAAGCAGTTGTTTCCGTAAATCTTACCTGCCCTCACTGTGGCGAAGTCAAGCATTTGAAGTATAGCGCCACACCGTTCAAGTGCCATGCGGAAGCAAAGAACGTTGGCGCACTTGCATTCCCCACGACCAAAAATACGTTGGAAACCGCGGTCAGAACAGCAGTCAACGACTACAACAACCCCGATAAAAAAGCTTCCATCCCTTATTCTATCCACAGCTCCAAGAACCCTCACTTCGCAGAGAGAAACACCTTTAAGGGAGCCAACGCCCCCGGCGCGCATTCCGACTATATGGGAGCAAGAATCGACTACCATACGGATGTTGAGGAAATGCTCGAACATTATTTTGTACTTAATGAACTTAACGGATCTCTTACTGACCCGTCCAAGCCCAAAAAGTCCAAATAATCCATTCCGATCAAATAAACATTTCAAAATTTCACTCAAAGCAAGATAACATCATATAAAATGCATTTTATACAAAGAACGGTGGTGCAAAAGCCATCGTTCTTTGCTTGATAGATGATTGCAGATTTCGTGTGGGTTTGGTAAAAAAGGGAGTCGCATTTGTAGAGAAGAGAGAAAAGCGAGGAGAGAAAAGAGAAAAGTACAAAAAGAAAAAGCCGCAGATGCGACTTTTTCTTTTTGTGAAAGGACGATAAAAAGATATTTTCAGCGTTTAAGTGTATGACTTTGAACTCTAACAGTATGTTAA